>NZ_CANPWG010000066.1 GCF_947581915.1 Candidatus Palauibacter scopulicola | reverse complement strand
GTGATACATCTAACAATACATCAACAACTTGCGAGTTTGCGGACGAGAACTAGCTAGCCGTGCGGTTCGACGTGCACGGTCACGTCGGTGAATCCGATCTGGGCCGCGACCCGCCGCTCCACTTCATCGGCGATTTCGTGGCCGCTGACGACCGTTTCCTCCGGTGCGACCCGGATCGTGAGTTCCGCGAAGCGCCCGACCGACTTGCCGCGTGAGCGGACCCGGGTCACGGCGCGCACGCCGGGCACCCGGCCCGCCACGTCTTCGATCTCGCGCGGATCGACCGCCCGTTCGTCGACGAGGACGGGGATGGTTTCGCGGAGGATCTTGTATCCGGATCGGGCCACGACGAGCGCCACGGCGAGGGCGAGCCATGCATCGGCCGGGGCCCAGCCGGTCCAGTCGGTGATCGCGAGCCCGACCAGAACTCCCGCCGTCACCAGGACATCGGACGCCGTGTGCCGGGCGTCCGCGGCGAGGATGTCGCTCGACAACCTCCGGCTCGCCCTCGCCTCGCCGAGGGCGACCGCCCCGTTCACGACGAGGGCCGCGAGGAGCACGATCATCATCGCCGGTTCGAGATCCGGTGGAGCGCCGCCGCGGATGAGACGCTCGAAGGCGCTCTGAACGAGTTCGAAGCAGGTGACCGAGAGGAAGGCCGCCACGGCGAGTGCCGCGAGCGTCTCGAACTTGCCGTGTCCGTAGGGATGTTCGGCGTCCGGGGGGGCGGCCGCGAGGCGCATCGCGACGAGACCCACGACGTTGTTGATCGCATCCACGCCCGAGTGGGCCGCGTCCCCCAGCACGGCGATCGACCCCGAGCGCAGCCCCACGATCAGCTTCGCCGCGATCACCCCCACGTTCGCGAGCAGCACCCACAGGAGTATGCGGCGCACCCGTCCGTGACGGTCCGCCGGCAGATTCACCGCTTCGGACTCATCGCTGGAAGCGACGCCCCCGGCTGAAGTCCGGTTTCGATGAGTACCGCTCGGGCTCTTCCCGCTCGTCCTCCCCGTCTTCCTCCCCGTCGGCTTCCGCCTCCCGCATCACCGCATCGAAGCGGCTCGAACGGGCGCGCTGCCGCCCCCCCAGCAACCAGCGCCAGGGCGACTCGCGCGGCGCCCGTCCCGTCGGCGCGTACTTGTCGTAGAGCCCCGGAGAGCCGAGTCCCACCCAGATGCCGAAGGCGAGGGCGAGGAGCCCGCCCAGCGATCCGGCGATGATCAGGATGAGGACCAGCGTGTCTTCCGTCATGAAACTCCGTGCTTCGTCGCCGGGTGCCTGCCTGCGGCGCCGGGTGCTTGCCTGCGCCGCCGGACGTCGTCTACTGTCACGCCAAGCGGCCCCCGGCCGGCACACCAAGGTCGACACTAGATGGCGTCGCCGGCGGCTCCGTGACAAGCGCGCCCGTCCCTTCCTCCCCTCCCATTCGAGCGATTCCATGACAGAACAGCACCGGGAAATCGACGTCCTGCTGGACGAACAGAGGACCTTCGAACCCTCGGCGGACTTCGTGGCGGCCGCCCATGTGGGCGATCGCGGCCCCTACGACGAGGCCGGCCGGGACCGCGAGGCGTACTGGGAGGCGTGGGCGCGACGGCTCGACTGGTTCACGCCCTGGGACACGGTGCTGGAGTGGGATCCTCCGTTCTCGAAGTGGTTCGTCGGCGGCACGCTCAACGCCGCGTACAACTGTCTCGACCGCCACCTCCAGGCGCGCGGCTCGAAGACGGCGCTGATCTGGGAGGGCGAGCCGGGAGACGTGCGGCGCTACACCTACCGCGAGTTGCACGAGGAAGTGTGCCGTTTCGCGAACGCACTGAAGGGGCTCGGCGTCGGGAAGGGAGACCGGGTCGCGATCTATCTCCCCATGGTTCCGGAAGCCGCCGTCGCCATGCTCGCCTGCGCGCGCATCGGCGCCCCGCACTCCGTCGTCTTCGGAGGCTTTTCGCCGCAGTCCCTTCGCGACCGGATCGAGGACGCCCATGCCACGTGCGTGATCACGGCGGACGGAGGATATCGCCGCGGGGGGATCATCCCGCTCAAGGCGAGCACGGACGCGGCCATCGAGGGTCTCGACTACGTGAACAGCGTCGTCGTCGTCCGGCGTTCCGCGGTGACCGACCCCAGGGCCGCGCCCCACGGAGACGCGGTGGACACGCCGTCGTGCGACATGACCGCGGGCCGGGACCACTGGTACCACGACCTGATCGCCGCGGCGGACGCCGATTTCCCCGCCGAGCCGATGGATTCCGAGGACCTGCTCTACATCCTCTACACCTCGGGGACGACGGGGAAGCCGAAGGGCGTGATGCACACGACCGGCGGCTACATGACGCACGTGACCGCGACCGCGAAGTGGGTGTTCGACCTCCGGGAGGACGACATCTACTGGTGCACGGCGGACGTGGGGTGGGTGACGGGCCACTCCTACATCGTGTACGGCCCGCTCTCGAACGGGGCGACGGTGGTGATGTACGAGGGATCGCCCGACTGGCCCGACCGGGGCCGCTTCTGGGAGCTGTGCGAGCGCTACGCGGTGACGGTGTTCTACACGGCGCCGACGGCGATCCGCGCCTTCATGCGGTGGGGGGACGACTGGCCGGCGGGCTACGACCTCTCCGCGCTCCGGCTGCTCGGGACGGTGGGCGAACCCATCAACCCCGAGGCGTGGGTGTGGTACGACCGCCACATCGGCGGCGGCCGCTGCCCGATCGTCGACACGTGGTGGCAGACGGAGACGGGCGGAATCATGATCACGCCGCTCCCCGGGGCGATCACCACGAAGCCGGGGACGGCTACGGTCCCCTTCCCCGGCATCGAGGCAGCGATCCTCGACGAGGAGGGGAACCCGGCGGAGTCCGGCTACCTGGCCATCACCTCGCCGTGGCCGGGGATGCTGCGGGGGGTGTGGGGAGACGAGGAACGCTACCGCGAGACGTACTGGTCGAAATGGCCCGACATCTACTTCCCGGGCGACGGGGCGCGGGTGGACGAGGACGGCTACTACTGGATCATGGGCCGCGTGGACGACGTGCTGAACGTGGCCGGCCACCGGATCGGGACCATGGAGGTGGAGTCCGCGCTGGTCGACCACGGGGCGGTGGCGGAAGCCGCGGTCGTGGGGCGTTCGGATGAGATCAAGGGACAGGCGGTGGCCGCGTTCGTGAGCGTGGTGGAGGGGACGGAGACGTCCGAGGCGCTGCGCCAGGAGCTGCGGGGGCACGTGGCGGCGCAGATCGGCGCGATCGCGCGGCCGGCCGACCTCATCTTCGCCGCCGAACTGCCGAAGACGCGGAGCGGGAAGATCATGCGCCGCCTGCTGCGCGACGTGGCGGAGGGAAGGGCGCTGGGCGACACGACGACGCTCGCCGACCCCGCCGTCGTGCGAAGCCTGCAGCAACAGTTCGCCGACAGCGAGGCGTAGCCGACGCCCATGACCCCGCCCTCTCCGGACCCTGGCTCGCGGAGGGCAGGACAGCTTGCCCTGCTCGCGCTGCTCGAGTTGCTCGCGATGGGGCTCTGGTTCTCGGCCAGCGCGGTGGTGCCGGAGCTTCGCGAGGCGTGGGATCTGGACGATGCGGGGGCCGCGTGGCTCACGACCTCGGTCCAACTCGGCTTCGCGACAGGCGCCGTCCTCTCCGCGCTGCTCACGCTGTCCGACGTGTGGGACCCGCGCCGGCTCATCGCGGGGTCGGCGCTTCTCGGCGCCGCCGCCACGGCGGCGATCGCGGTTTTCGCCGAAGGCCTCGCCCTCGCGGTCGTGCTCCGGTTCGCGACGGGGGTCGCGCTGGCGGGCGTCTATCCGCCGGGCATGAAGATCGTCGCGGGATGGTTCCGCGGCGGGCGCGGGACGGCGATCGGGATCCTCATCGGCGCCCTCGCGGTCGGGAGCGCGACGCCTCATCTCCTGCGTCCGCTCGGAGGGATCGGCGCCTGGCAGCCGGTGCTCCTGCTCGCCTCGGGCCTCGCCGTCGTGGCGGCGGTCCTCGCCGCGACCGGGCTCCGGACCGGTCCCTACCAGGCGCCAGCCGCGCCGTTCGACCCCCGGGCCGTGCGGCGCATCATCGCCGATCGCGCGACGATGCTCGCCAACGGTGGCTACTTCGGGCACATGTGGGAACTCTACGCCATGTGGACGTGGATCCCGGCCTTCCTGGCGGCGAGCTTCGCGGCGGACGCGAGCGGGGGCACGACCCCCTCCCTCGCCTCCTACCTGGCCTTCGGGACGATCGCGGCCGGAGGGCTGGGCGCCGCCGCGGCCGGCGTGCTCGCGGACCGTGTGGGGCGGACCGCCGTGACGAGTTGGAGCATGGTGCTGAGCGGTGCCTGCTGCCTGGCCATCGGGCCCCTGTTCGGCGGCCCCGTCTGGCCGGTCGCGGGGATCTGTCTCGTGTGGGGGTTCGCGATCGTCGCCGACTCCGCCCAGTTCTCCGCCTGCGTGAGCGAACTCGCCGAACCCGAGTACGTCGGCACCGCGCTCACGCTGCAGACGGCGATCGGCTTCCTGCTTACCGTCGCCACCATCCGCCTCGTCCCGGTGTGGGAGGCGGCGCTGGGCTGGGAGTGGGCCTTCGCCCCCCTCGCCATCGGCCCCGCCCTCGGCACCTGGAGCATGCTTGCGTTGCGCCGCCGCCCCGAAGCCACCCGCATCGCCGGCGGCCGCCGCTAGCGATTGTAGCGGTACCCTCTACTGGTATATGTCGCGGCGATGAGCATATTCAATCCTCCAACTCACGCCATATCTCTTCCGCACTCACCACCTCTTCCTCCCCCTTCTGGATGCGGTCCAGAACCTGTTCGGCCAGATACACGTCTTCCAGATCCTCGATCTTCTCGAGGATGGCTTCACACGCATAGTCGCTCTTCGTGCGACCCGTCTTCCTTGCGAGACGGTCGAGTCGCGCTTCGATCTCTTCTGGAAGCTGTATGGACAACATGTAAACCCCCTTCAGACTCCAGCGCAGCGTACCGAACCCTGGCCATGGAAGCTAGCGGTTTCGGCGCCCGCGTGGTTGTGGCGGTCGGGCGCGGGGTCTACCGTGAGGCGAGCCACTCAATTCGGTTCGGAACGTGGAGTTCATCCGTGAAGCGACGTATCGATTCGTTCAAGCTGTCGTCCGCTGCAACGTCGGCCCTCCTGACCTTCGGCGCGGTCGGCGCGGCCGGGTGCGGGCAGGCGGAGGCGGGGTCGGAGACGGGGGACGCGGCGCCGGCCGACGCGGATGTCGAGGCGCAAATGGCCGCCAACCGACTCTCCGCCGAGGAAGCCGCGGAGGGCTTCGAACTCCTCTTCGACGGGGAATCGCTCGACGCGTGGCGGGGGTTCCGGATGGATGACGTCCCCGCGGGCTGGAGCGCGAAGGAGGGCGCGCTCGCCTTCACGCCGGGCGTCGGGGGCGGGACGCTCATCACGCGTGAAACCTATGCGGACTTCGACCTGCGCCTCGAGTGGAAGGTCGGCGAGGGCGGCAACAGCGGGATCTTCTTCGGCATCTCCGAGAACACCGAACGCGCGTTCGAATCGGGCCCGGAGATGCAGGTGCTCGACAACGCGGGGCACTACGACGGCGGCAATCCGCTCACCTCGGCGGGATCGAACTACGGCCTGCACGCGCCGCCGGAGGACGTTTCGAACCCGGCCGGCGAGTGGAACGAGGTCCGGATCGTCCGCCACGGCAACCAGGTCGTCCACTGGCTGAACGGCGTTCAGGTCGTCGAGTACGAAATCGGCTCGGACGAGTGGGAGGCGCTGGTGGCGGGGAGCAAGTTCGTGGAGTGGCCCGACTACGGCCGCCACCACGAGGGCCATCTCGGCGTCCAGGACCACGGCGACCCCGTCTGGTACCGCAACATCCGCGTACGCCGCATTCCGTAGCGGCCGGCGGCGGCTGGCCGGCGGCAGCGGCTGGTCGGCGGCGTTCCCGCGGGAACGTCCCGCGCGTTCAGACCGTATTCAACCGTCCAGAGGGCGGTGGGTGAAGCTGCGCTTGCCTGGGCCGTAGTCCGCGGCGCCCTGTCCTTCGCCGCGCAGCAGCCAGCGCGTCGTGAGGAGGCCCTCGACGCCGACCGGGCCGCGTGCGTGGATGCGGGCCGTGCTGATCCCGACCTCCGCCCCGAGCCCGTAGCGGAAGCCGTCCGCGAAGCGGGTGCTTGCGTTGTGGAACACGCTCGCCGCGTCCACGGCCTTCAGGAACCGTTCCGCGACAGCCGGGTCCTCGGCCACGATCGCGTCCGTGTGGCTGCTCCCGTGCGCGTGAATGAAGTCGACGGCCTCCTCCAGGCCCGCCACCGTCCGCACCGCCAGCGTGAGGTCGCCGAACTCGAGCCCCCAGTCCTCCTCGGACGCGGCCTCGGCCCACGGCAGGACCTGGCGCGAGGGTTCGTCGCAGCGGAGTTCGACGCCGCGCTCGCGGAGCGCCTCTCCGACCGGGCCCAGCCGCGGCAGGAAGGCCTCGTGGACGAGCAGCGTCTCGGTCGCGTTGCACGCCGCCGGGTAGTCGCATTTCCCGTCCACGGCGAGCCGTAGCGCCATCTCCGGGTCCGCCGACGCGTCCACGTAGAGGTGGCACACGCCCTCCGCGTGCCCCAGCACCGGGATCCGGCTCCGCTCCTGGATCGAGCGGACCAGCGCCCCCGACCCCCGCGGGATCACGAGGTCGATGAGGTCGTCGAGCGCGAGCAGTTCGTCGACATCCCGGCGGTCCGGGACGCCGAGGACGGCGCGGGGATCGAGGCCGGCCTCCTCCAGCGCCTGCCGCAGACAGCCGACGAGCGCCTCGTTGGAGCGGGCCGCCTCGCGGCCGCCCTTCATGATGACGCCGTTGCCGGAGCGGATGGCGAGGGACCCGATCTGGATGACCGCGTCGGGCCGGCTCTCGAAGATGATGAGGAGGACGCCCAGAGGGCTGCGCACGCGCTCGAGCACGAGCCCCTCGTCGAGCTCCGTGCGCGTGAGGACGCGGTCGATCGGGTCCTCGCCGTCTACGAGCGCGTCGATCCCTTCGAGCAGGCTCTCGAACTTCGCGTCCGGCAGCCCCAGCCGGTGGAGGAGGGACCCCGAAAGCCCTTCCTCCGCCGCGCGCGCCAGGTCCTCGTCGTTCGCCCGCGAGATCTCGGCCCGCGAGCGCACCAGGACCGCTTTCAGCGCGCGGAGCGCCGCCGTCCTGCGCTCCGCCTCGGCGCTCCCGATGGTGCGCTGCGCCGCCCGTACGCCGGCCGCCCGCTTCCTCAGCGTCTCCGTCGGTGCCCGCTCCGTCGCTTCCCGCTTCAGTGTCGTCGCTTCCATCGTCGTTGCTTCCATCAGGATTCCTTGAGGATGAGATGCTCCCGCCCCACGATCTGGACGCCGGCCCCCGCCTGGTGGGAGGTCGCCTGGAGGACGAGCCGCGAGTCGAGCGCGACGACGCCCCGCCCGACCAGGGATCCGTCGAGCGCCCGCACCTCGACCACGTCGCCGCGACGGAACTCGCCTTCCGCCCGCGCGACGTCCCCGGCTCTCACGGGCTCGCCGTCCTGGAGACGCTCGGCACCCCCCTCCGCCAGGACCAGCGTTCCGCGCGGGTGCGAACAGTACGCGATCCAGCGGCTGCGCGAGGAGAGGGCGGCGCGCGGCGGGATCCACGTTCCCTCCTCCTCGCCGGCCAGGACGCGGTCGAGCGCGCCCGGATCGACCCCCGACGCGATGACGGTGTGGCAGCCCCCGCGCGACGCGACGCGGGCCGCCTCCAGCTTGCTCGCCATCCCGCCCCGGCCGAGCCCGGAGCGGCCGTCCACGTCGAGTCCGTGCTCATCGGGCCGGTCGATCCGGGCGACCAGCCGCGCGTCCGGGTCGCGCCTGGGGTCGGCCGTCATGACCCCCGGCACATCCGTGAGAAGCACGATCAGATCCGCCGCCAGTTCGCTCGCGACCAGCGCCCCCAGCCGGTCGTTGTCGTCGAAGATCGGCCGCTTGCCCGTCCCCCGGTACACGCGATCGTTCAGCGAGATGGCATCGTTCTCGTTCACCACCGGGACGACGCCGAGCCGGAAGAGGCTCTGGAGCGTCTCGTGCAGGTTCAGGTAGCGCACGCGGTCGTCGAAGTCCGTCCACGTGATGAGGATCTGCGCGCAGGTGACGCCGAGCCGGGCGAACCCCTGCTGGTAGAGTTCCATGAGCCGGCTCTGGCCGATGGCGGCGCACGTCTGCTTCAGTTGGGCCGTCTCGGGCGGTTCGGGGAGCTGGAGGGCGACGCGTCCCAGGCCCACCGCTCCCGAAGTCACGATGAGGACCTCCCGACCTTCCTGCCGCAGGCGGCTCGCGCTCTCCACCACGCGGAAGAGACGTGAGAGGGCGATCGTCCCATCATCATGCGTGACGACACCCGTCCCCACCTTGAGGACGACCCGGTCGGCCGTCGCGATCGCCTCGCGCGTGAGCGGGGGCGCGGCGGCGGCGCCCTCGGGGGTCGGAACTGGTTGGAGCTGGCTCACGTCGAACGCCTCACAGCGGGACCGGGACCCACAGCCGGCCGCGGGGCCGGCGGAAGGCCACCAAAGGTACACCGGCGCCCCTTCGGCACCAGTCCCCGGACCGGGCCGTTGCACACTGCGCTCTGACGCACGACGCTTCGGAGGCGGGAGCGGGACGGGGCGGAGGGTCGCGGCGGGGCGTCAGCGGAAGGCGGAGTTCGCGTGCAGGTCCACCTCATCGACGGCACCTACGAGTTGTTCCGGCACTTCTACGGCGCGCCCTCGGCGAAGAACGCCGGGGGTCATGAGGTCGGAGCGGCACGCGGGGTCGTGGCTTCGATGCTCGGCCTCCTCGAGGGCGGGGCCACGCACGTCGCCATCGCCACCGACCGCGTCATTGAATCCTTCCGCAACGAGCTGTGGCCCGGCTACAAGGACGGCTCGGGCATCGACCCGGCGCTCTTCTCGCAGTTCCCGCTCGTCGAGGAGGCGCTCGCCTCGGCGGGGTTCGTCGTGTGGCCGATGGTGGAGCACGAGGCGGACGACGCGATGGCCGCCGGCGCCGCGATGGCCGCCGCGGACCCGCGCGTGGAGCGCGTCTTCATCTGCACGCCGGACAAGGACCTCGCCCAGTGCGTGGAAGGCGACCGCATCGTGCAGTTCGACCGGCGGCAGCGGCTCCTGCGCGACGAGGCCGGCGTCATCGAGAAGTTCGGGGTCCCGCCCGCCGCGATCCCCGACTGGCTGGCCCTGGTGGGAGACTCCGCGGACGGATTCCCCGGCATCCGAGGCTTCGGCGCCAAGACGGCGGCCGCCGTCCTCGCGCGCTACGGCCGCATCGAGGACATCCCCTCGGATGGAAGAGAATGGGACGTCGCCGTGCGCGGCCCCGAACGCCTCGCCCAAACGCTGCGCAACGGACTGGACGACGCGCTCCTCTTCCGGCGCCTCGCCACGCTCGTCCGGGACGCCCCGGTGTCAGCGAGCGTGGACGACCTCGAATGGACGGGCCCCCGCGACGACTTCGACCTCGTCGCCACAATCCTCGACGCCCCGGACCTGCCCTCCCGCGCGGGTCGCCTCGCGGCGGCGCGCCGGGAACCGGCCGGCTAGTCGCCGATCGGGGGGACGGCCTCCATCAGGAGGGCGATCGCGGCTCTCAGGTTCTCTCCGCCGGGGCCGGCCCCCGTGTACTTGCCGAGGCGGGTGATGACGAGACCGCGCGCGGGGATGAACACGGTGTACTGGCCGCCGGCGCCCGCGAAGCCGCCGTAGTCATCCTCGATCGGGAAGCCGAGGTCCTTCCACAGGAAGCCGCCGCCGTACGTCGGCCGTCCGTCCGCGATCCAGGCGGGGGCGATCTCCATCGCGTAGTCGACGTAGCCCTCGGGGAGGATGCGCTCGCCCTCCCACACGCCGTCCTGCAGGTAGAGGTTGCCCAGCCGCGCCCAGTCGCGGGCGGAGCCGAACTCGTAGCCCTGGGTGAGGAAGTTGCCGTTCGGGTCCGTCTCCATGATGAAGTTCCGGATCCCGAGCTTGTCGAACAGGTGCCGCTGCGGGAAGGCGTGATAGTCGTCGCCGCGCCCCTCGACGCCGAGGCGGACCAGGTAGTTCGTCAGCGCCGGGTCGGTGTTCCGGTATCGTCCCACCGTGTTGGGTTCCCACTGCTGCGGGCGGGTCGCGGCCCACTCGAAGGCGTTCTCCCCGGTGTAGAGATAGAGGTGGTCGGGATACCCCATCTCTTCCGTGTAGTCCGGGTCCTGCGGCGCGACGATCCGGATGCCGCTCGACATGCGCATGATGTCCGCGATGCGGATGTTCCTCCTCTCGTCATCCTGCCATTCCGGGATCGGGGCGCGCTGCCACAGCTCGTACACGCCCTGCTGGATGAGGACGGCCATCAGCGTCCCGGTGAGCGACTTCCCCTTCGACCAGCTCTCGAACGGGGTGTGCATGTCGACGCCGGGGCCGTAATCCTCGCCGATGATCCGCCCCTTGTAGGTGACGACGAAGCCGAGCGTCATCCCCTCCTGGTCCATCGCGGTCTCGACCGCCTGCCCGACCTTGTCCATGTCGATCTCGGGCGGGTACGGCTCGTCCGGGAGCACGTCCCCCATCGGCCACGGCGTGGTCGCCGGATCCGGCGTCATCGGCTCGACGACGGACGGCGTGAAGTAGATCGAGTCCTGGCCCAGCGGGTGCGTGATGCAGCCCTGGCTGCCGTACAGCTTGGCGGTGCGCGTGATCCCCGAGCCGAGGGTGAGGCTCACGGTCTGTGCCTCCATGTCGACGACCGTATCGACGACCGCGCCCCGGTGCTGGAAGGGCGCCGTGAAGCCGCCCACGTTGGCCGCCGCGTCGCGCCAGTCCAGCCCCGTGATGAAGGTCCCGGAACAGAGCGTCTTCGCGAAGCCCGCCGTGTGGTGCACGATGGGCTCGCCCGGGGGCGGATCCCACTCCGTCGGAAGCTCGAGCGACTCCCCGCGCGCGATCAGGCGCTCCGTGAGGCTCTCACCGGAGGCTTCGTCGGCACCGGCCTCGCCACCGCCGGCATCCCCGCCGCCGGCATCCCCGCCGCCGGCCTCGCCACCGTCCTCCGGCGCGCAGGCCAGGAGGCCGAACAGGGAGAGGGAAAGCACACAGCAGAGGTGCGTCACGAACGTTCGATCAAGGGCGCGGCGCATCGGGATCCTCCGGGTCATCCGGGTACGGTCGGTTGCCAGACGCCCGGCCTCGGCTTCGAGTCACGGACGTCGGGTGGAACGTGGTCAGAGCGACCGCGCCTGACAAGCAGCGGACCGTGAGATCGATCGGGATCCCCGACGCGGTTGTCGCCACGAAACGTCGCGCGGCGTCTCTCGTGGAGAAAAATGTATACCAAATCCGCCACCGAGGTCCCACCCGGGGGTGCGGGACGTTCCCGCGGGAACGTCTCCCGGTCAGTTCCTCGTCAGGCGGAGGAGCTGGGGGTGCTGGATGTCGAGGGCGTCCTCCCGGACCCCGAGTACGGCGTCCATGGTGATCTGCGCCACACGGAAGCGGTCCGGCATCTCGACGGTCCCGAGCCACGTGCCATCGGCGTCCAGCACCAGCCACTTCTCCGGCTGGTCCTGCTCGGTTCTTCCCCGGTGAAGTTCCAGCCAGACCGCTCCCGAGGGGTCGACGAGGATGTCGGTGAAGGCGGGTCGGGTGTCCGAAACGGGAGCGGCCTCGAAGGGCGCCCGCAACGGGTGTCCGGGCGTGAAGCCGTCGAGCAGGAAGTCCCGCTCGGCGGCGATCAGGGCGTCGCTCAGATCCAGGGGATAGCCGGGGATTCGCAGGATGCGCACGAGGTTTCCGGACAGGTCCAGTTCCTCCAGCCGCATCGCGTCGGAGGATCCCCGCAGGATGTGCCCGCCCAGGGCGGCCACGTGGGACGCTTTGCCGAAAAAGTGGGGCGCGGTCCCGACGTACGAGCCGTCGCGGACGAGGACGTGCACCTCGGCGCCCCGCAGTTCGCCGACGCTGTCGATCCGGGCCCCCTTCAGGTCGAGGAGCACGAGGGGCTGCGGAGGCCGCACCGATCCGGTCAGGCCATCCATCGGCAGCACCGGCCGCGATATCTCCGGCAGGATCCGGCCCCCGTCGACGTAGTGCAGGTCGACCGTCCAGGGGTCGATGTCGAAGGTCCCGACCACCGTCAGATCGTGGGCGGCCACGGTGAGGCGTCCGCGGTCGAGGGCCAGGAGGGTGTCGCCCGCGCTCTCGATCCGTCGCAGGGTTCTGAATTCGCCGGGACCATCGCCTCTCCCGCCGAACGACCCGAGGAACTCACCAGCCGCCGAGAATACTCGCACTTCGTTGGAACTCCCGTCGGCAACCATGAGCGAACCGTCCGGGCGTTGCTTCATGTCGCGGAGCCCATGGAACTCGTGGTGGGGGCCATTGCCCGAGAGCGTGAGGTCGACGAGCGGATCCGGGTCGATGCTCCAGAGACTCGAGTCGCCCCAGAGCGGCCGCATGGCCTCGACGATCTCGATGCCGGCGCTGTCGCGCTGCACGACGAGGGGCGGACCGGCCTCGCTGCCCTGACAGGCTGGCAGAAAGGGCAGGACGGGAAGGAGAAGCGACCGGACGAAGGCCGTTCCGCTCCCGCGCCGGCGTTTCCGAGCGTGCTCGCTTCGCGCCTTCATGCGTACCCAGCCTGGCGCGCGTCGCCTACGGCTGGACGATCCGGTAGTCGACCGGCGGCTGGGCGCCCATGAGGTGTTCGATGAAGTAGTCCCAGGTGCGCCGGATGAGGTACGGCTCGCGCGCGTAACCGTGGTTCCGGTTCGGGAACACGAGCATGTCGAACGTCTTGTTCGCCTCGATGAGGGCGTCGGCCACGAGCAGCGTCATGTTCGGGTGCACGTTGTCGTCCAGCGACCCGTAATGGAGCAGCAGCTTCCCCTTGAGGTTCGAGGCGATGTTCTGGTTCGCCTGCGAGTCGAAACTGTCCGTCCCGTCCGGGTTCCGTTCGAGCAGCCCGTGGTATTTCTCCCCCCACGGGAAGTGATAGCCCCGCTGGTCGTGGTTCCCCGCCCCCGACACCGCGACCTTGAAGAAGTCCGGGAAGGTCAGGATGGCGTCGGTCGAGGAGAAGCCGCCGCCGGAGTGGCCGAAGATCCCCACCCGCTCGATGTCGATGGGATAGCGGAGGGCGAGCGCCTTGAGCGCCGAGACGTGATCCGGGATCCCGTTGTCCCGCATGTCGCCGTAGTAGCTCTCGTGGAACGCCTTCGAGCGGTACGGCGTGCCCATGGCGTCGACCGCGAAGGTGATGAACCCGAGCTGGGCGAGCGCGTGGCCCTGACCCCGCGGCCCGGAGGTGAAGCCGGGCGTGCGGATGGGGCCGATCTGGGGGCCGGGGTAGACGTAGTCGATGACGGGATAGACGGCCCCCTCCTCCATGTTCGGGGGGAGCCAGAGATAGCCGTACACATCGGTCACCCCGTCGCGCGCCTTGGCGGAGAAGCGCACCGGGGGCTCCCATCCGGCCTCGAGGAGCGGGGAGATATCGCCCTGCTCGACCGTCATCACGGATCGTCCGGCGTTGTCCCTGAGGACCGTGACCGGGGCGGTCGAGCGGGTGGAGTACGTGTCCACGAAGTAGCGGCCGTCGGGGGAGGCGGAGACCGCGTGGTGCGCGTCCTCCGGCGAGAGGAGCGTGACCCCGCCGCCGTCGAGCGACGCCCGATAGAGGTGGTGCCGGTACGGATCGCGCCCGGACTCGCGGCCCACGCCGGTGAAGTAGACCTGCCGCGCCGCCTCATCGACGGCGAGCATCTGGACGACGAGCCAGGACCCCTGCGTGATCCGGTTCTTCATCTCGCCGGAGGCGAGGTCGTGCAGGTAGAGGTGGCCCCAGCCCTCGCGCTCGGAGAACCAGATGAACTCGCTCCCGTTGTCGAGCACGCGCCAGTTGTAGGGGGTGCGGAGCTGGTTCAGCTCCACCCAGGTGTCGCCGCTCTCGACGATGACCTTGCGGGACGCGCCCGTCGCCGCGTCGACCTCGACGAGCGTCTGGTTCCTGAAGTCGCGCGAATGGTGCGAGAAATGGACGCGGGCGCCGTCCGGGGTCCACTGGGCGGCGTGCCAGGTCGTGTCCGCGCCGCCGAAGTAGCCGACCACGGGGTCGTAGTCGGCCCGCACCTGGGCGCCGGTCTCCGCGTCAAAGATGTGGAGTTGCCAGGTGGGGACGATGGAATCGCCGGGGAGCGCGTAGCGGTAGCTGTGGAGGATCGGGCGCCCGGTGGCGGCCTCGAGCAGGTGAAGGTCCTCGACGTCGCGCTCGTCGTAGCGGTGGGTCACGATCCGGCGGCCGTCGGGGGACCACTCGGCGACCGGGGGAGGCTTGAACTCGCGGCGGCGGTTCGAGATCTCCTGGCAGCAGCCCTCCGGCGCGACGCCGTAGCCCCAGTGCGGCTCGCCGTCCGTCGAGAGTTGGCGCTCCTCGTCGGAACCGGTGTCGCGGACCCACAGATTCTCGTCGCGCGAGAAGACGGCGAGCGCGCCATCGGGCGAATCGATTTCATGCGTCGCCCGCGCGACCGAGTCCGGACCGGTGCAGCGGTAGGCGCCGATGTCGCAGTCCCAGCGCTCGTGGGTGTCCGTCCAGAAGCGGATCCCGCCGGACGCGTTGAACTCGAACTCCTCGAAGGGAAGATCCGTCGCCTCGTGGCTCGCGTCGGAAGCCTCGGAGAGGGCGGCGGCGAGCCGGTCGTGGTCGAAGACGGGCCGGCGGGTGCGGGCCGCGGCGTCGATCATGATGAACTCGTGGCCGCCGAAGACCTGGTTGCGATACCAGAACCGGTTCGCGTCGACCCAGCGGGGGTTCACCGTGACGCCCGACGTGAGCTTCTCCGCGTGCCAGGGCAGGAACTGCTCGGCGCGCGCGTACTCGCTCGCGCTCACGGATTCCGGCTGGTAGGGCCGGGACTGGGCGGCGGCGGCCGGCGGGAGCGCGGCAGGCGCGAGGACGGCGAGGGCGAGCGCGAGGACGGCCAGCGCGGCGGGCGACGGGCGACGAATCGAGCGGCGTTTCACGGGATCCTCCTGGGCTTTCGGACCTGGCAGCCCGCGGCAGGAGCCCTGCCATGGACTGCCCGGGAAGAATAGACCGAAGCGTTCGCCGGCCGGTAGGGTCGCGGGGCTCGCCGCCGCCGTTGCGGAGTCGAACGAGGCGGGGCTAGCGTGCCCGCCGACCCCATCCGAGGAGTGTTCCGTGGATACGACCTCGTCCTCCGTCCGCCCGCAGCGGCTCTTCCTGGCCAGTTGCGTGTCGCTCATCGCGACCTCCGTCACCTTCGCGGTGGTCAGCGCGGTGATGCTCACGCTGAAGGGCGAATTCACGCTCACGAACTCCGACATCGGCTGGATCGCGGGCGCCGGGATCTGGGGCTTCGCCGTGTCGCAACTGGTGTTCGCGCCGTTCTGCGACACGCTGGGGATGCGGTTCCTTCTGCGGCTCGCCTTCGCGTGTCACCTGGTGGGGGCGGCCGTGCTCATCACGGCCGGCGGCTTCTGGCAGGCGTTCGCCGGGGCGCTGACGCTGGCGCTGGGGAACGGGCTCGTCGAGGCCGCCTGCAACCCGTTGGTGGCGGCGCTCTATCCGGAACAAAAGACGGTCAAGCTGAACCAGTTCCACGTCTGGTTCCCGGGCGGGATCGTGATCGGCTCCGTGCTCGCCTTCGGCCTGGACTGGGCAGGGCTCACCGCGTGGCAGTTGAAGATCGGCCTCATCCTCATCCCCACCCTCATCTACGGCCACCTGATGTGGCGGGAGGAGTTCCCGCCGACCGAAGGCGTGCGCGCCGGCGTCGGCATGGGGGCGATGTTCAAGGCCACGTTCATGACGCCGTTGATGATCCTGATGCTCTTCTGCATGGCGATCACGGCCTCGACGGAGCTGGGGCCGAACCGCTGGGTGCCGGCGGTGCTGGAGGCGGGCGGGATTCCGGGGATCCTCGTGCTGGCCTGGATCAACGGCTTGATGGCGATCCTGCGGTACCGGGCCGGGTTCGCGGTGGAGCGGCTCTCGCCGACCGGCGTGCTGTCGGCGAGCGCGGCGATCTCCGTCGTGGGGCTGCTGTGGCTGAGCTACGCGGAGACGACCGTGATGGCGTTCGCCTCGGCCACCGTGTTCGCGGTCGGCGTGTGCTACTTCTGGCCGACGATGCTCGGCTTCGTGTCGGAGCGCGTGCCGCGTTCCGGCGCGCTGGGGCTGGGGATGATGGGGGCGACGGGCATGGCGGTCGTCGGGCTGTGGACGACGCCGTGGATGGGAAGGATCGCCGACGAAGTGGGGCACGAGCGGCTCCCGGCGGTCGAGACGCAGGCGCTCTTCGCCGATGCGGCGGCGGCCTTCGCCGGGGCCGACGAGAGCACCGCCCCGGATCTGGCGGCGGCGGGCGAAGCGGCGGGCGAGGCGCTCGCCGGGGTGGGGCCGGACGGCGCGCTGCCGGAGTCGGTCACGGCGAACGCGCTGCGGGCGATCATCAACTCCGGGGGGGATGAGGCGCTGGCGGAGCGGGCCAACGCCATCCTCGGGCCGGCGGACAACTACGGGGGACGGGTCTCGTTCCGGTACATCCTTCCGTTCACGGGGGCGCTCATTCTCATCTTCGGCTTCCTCCATGCGCGCGACCGTCGGGCCGGCGGGTACCGGGCGGTTCGGATCGGGACGGAGTCGGGCGACGGATGAGGCACGGATGAGGCACGGATGAGGCGACGGCTCAGCTACGGGATGGTGGGGGGCGGACCCGGCGCCTTCATCGGAGACGTACACCGGATGGCCGCGGAACTCGACGGTCTCGCGCGGGTCGCGGCCGGCGCCTTCTCGTCGGACGCGGAGCGGTCGGCGGCCAAGGGGGCCGAGATCGGACTGGACCCGGAGCGCGTGTACGGCGGCTACGCGGAGATGGCGGAGGCCGAGGCGGCGCGCGCCGGAGAGGACCGGCTGGACTTCGTCATCGTGGTCACGCCGAACCATCTCCACTTCGACGTGGCGCGGACCTTTCTCGACGCGGGCTTCCACGTGGTGTGCGACAAGCCGTTGACGACCGAGTTGGGGGACGCGGAGGCCCTGTGCCGGCTCGTGGCGGGCGGGGACCGCGTCTTCGCCCTCACGCACAACTACGGCGGCTATCCGATGATCAAGGATGCGCGCCACCTGGTGCGCGGCGGAACGCTGGGGGAGATCCGCCGCGTTCAACTCGAATACTTCCAGGGGTGGCTGGCGACGCCGCTGGAGGAGACGGGGCACCCGCAGGCGGTGTGGCGCACGGATCCGGCGCGGGCGGGCGTGGCGGGCGCGCTCGGGGACATCGGGACGCACGCGCACCACCTGGCCCGCTACGTGACCGGGCTGGAGGTCGAGGCGCTGTGCGGCGAGCTCACGACGTTCGTGCCGGGGCGGCGCCTGGAGGACGACGCGAGCCTGCTCCTGCGCTGGAGCGGTGGGGTGCGGGGAACGCTCACGGTGTCGCAGGTGGCGGCGGGCGAGGAGAACGGGCTCGCGATCCGCGTGTTCGGGAGCGAGGGCTCGATCGCCTGGCGGCACGACGACGCGGAGACGCTGTGGCACCGGACGCCGGACGGGCAGGCGCGGGCGCGGCGCCGGGGACACGGCTGGATCTCGCCCGAGGCCGCCCGGGCGTCGCGGGTCCCGCCGGGGCATCCCGAGGGGTTCATCGAGGGGTTCGGGAACCTGTACCGGAACGTGATCTCGACCATCGGAGCGCTCGATGAGGGGCGGACGCCGGACGCTGCGGACCTCGACTTCCCCACCGTGTGGGACGGGGCCCGCGGGGTTCACTTCCTCGAACGGGCGGTGGAGAGCGGACGCCGCGGCGCGTGGGTGGACGCGCGCTACGAACCGCCGGGAGGGCCGGGGAAGCCCGGGGAGTCGGGAGAGCCGGGGGAGCCGACGCGATGAGTGTACGACCGATCACGCTGTTTACCGGCCAGTGGGCGGACATGCCGCTGGCGACGCTCGCCGCGAAGGCAGCCGCGTGGGGCTACGACGGGCTCGAGCTTGCCTGCTGGGGCGACCACTTCGACGTCGTGCGCGCGACGGAGGAGGAGGGCTACGCGGCCGGGCAGCGGGACCTGCTGGCGGCCCACGGCCTCGAGGTGCACGCGATCTCCAACCATCTCGTTGGCCAGGCCGTGTGCGATCCGATCGACGCCCGCCACCAGCTCATTCTGCCGGAGCGCGTGTGGGGCGACGGCGACCCCGAGGCCGTGCGGCGGCGGGCCGCGGCGGAAATGAGCCGGTCGGCGGCCGCGGCGGCTGCGCTCGGCGTCCCGGTCGTGAACGGCTTCACCGGCAGCTCGATCTGGGCCGCCGCCTACGCCTTCCCCCCGCACCCGCCGCGCTTCGTCGAGGCCGGGTTCGCCGACTTCGCCGACCGCTGGAACCCGATCCTCGACGCCTTCGACGCGGCCGGCGTGAAGTTCGCCCTCGAAGTGCATCCCACGGAGATCGCCTTCGACGCCGCCAGCGCGGCGCGGGCCGTGGAGGCCGTGGCCGGGCACGCCGCGTTCGGCTTCAACTACGACCCCAGCCACCTCGCCTACCAGGGCGTCGACTACGTCGGCTTCATCCTCGAGTTCGGCGACCGCATCCACCACGCCCACATGAAGGACGTGTGGTGGTCCGACACCCCGCGCCGCTCCGGCGTCTTCGGCGGCCACCTCGACTTCGGGCACGCCGACCGCGGCTGGGACTTCCGCTCCATCGGGCGCGGGCGCGTGGACTTCGAGGAGGTACTGCGCGCCCTCGACCGGATCGGCTACGACGGCCCCCTCTCGATCGAGTGGGAGGACAGCGGCATGGACCGCGAACACGGCGCCCGCGAAGCCTGCGAACGGCTCCGGGCCCTCACCTTCCCCCCCTCCGCCACCGCCTTCGACGCCGCCTTCTCCGAGGACTGACTTCCGCCCCGCGAAGGGGGTCGAACCCCCGGCGACCGTTGCGAGATGACACCCGATGAGTATATCATACTCACGATATGAGTAAACGACTGCAGGTGGTGATGCCGGAGGCGGAGCTGGATGAGATCCGCGATGCGGCGCGGCGCAACCGCGTCACGGTGTCCGCGTGGGTGCGGCGGGCGCTGCGGGAGGCGCGGGAACGCGAGTTGAGGGGTGGCGCCGTCTTCGCCGTGCGCGAGGCGGAGCCGCGATACGGCGCCGCCGAGTCCGCCGGCCTGCGGTTCGTCGATCTGGAAGTGAGGTTGCCGGAGCACCACCTGGAGGCGGTGCGCAAGCGGTACGGTCGAACCAATTGGTCGGCGGCCGTGAAGGAAGCGGTGTTCCGCCAGTCCTTCGTCCCGATGACGAAGGAGGAGGCACTCGCCATGCAGGGTGTGGGCTGGGCGGGCGACCTGGATGAGATGCGAGACGGCAACACAATCGAGCCCCTGTGATCGTCGACACGTCCGCGTGGATCGAGTACCTGCGCTGCACGGAAAGCCCCGTCCACCTTGCTTTGAGACACGCCGTACGGACCGGGAGCGCGATCGCCACGCCCGCTCCCGCGGTCATGGAACTCCTTTCGGGCTGTCGCAATGAAACCGAGGAGCGGGATCTGTTGAAGCTGCTCGGCCGCTTCGAGATCCTGGTCCCGCACTCGCTGGGCCAGTTCCAGAGCGCGGCGCGGATCTACCGCGCGTGTCAGCGGGCGGGACGTACGATTCGGTCCTCGGTAGACTGCATGGTCGCCGCCGCGGCCCTGGATGCGCAGCGCCCGCTGCTGGCCCGGAATCGCGACTTCGACACGATCGCCCGCCACACGGACCTCGAACTCGTCGTTCCGACGGCGCCGGAATCGCACGCCTGAGCAAGGTCCCCCGTCCCAATCGAGGCCCCTTCCGAACACGGCGGAGCTGTGTCGCGGGCCGCTACGGCGGGGTGGGGCCCCAGAGTGCATTCACGCCCATCTGGTAGGGGACCACGAGGCCGTCGCCCCTGCGCTGAGGGTCGGGCATGGCGAGGAGCGGCGTTCGATCGGGGTAGGCCTCGATGAGGTGCGCGTTCGCTTCGGGACCGAGATCCCGGGCCCATAGCACGCCCGAGTCGCCGAGCCCGGGCAGGTCGCCACGCCACAGGTAGTCGGTGAGGCCGAGACGGCCGAGCCGATCCGAGCCGATCTCCCGCTGGCAACGATCCGCGACCTCTTCCGGCCGCTGCGCGCCCACGAGGGCGCCCTCAAGGCGGCACGGATCGAACTGGTTGATGAGCGCGCGCACGCTGTCGAGGCGCATCGGCCGGGCGGCGAGCCGGGCCCCGATCCGGTCCTGCCACGATTCGTGCACGAACACGAGCGACGGGCCGGGCTCCGGGACCTCGGGAACGGGCGCGAGACGGCCCGTCAAGCGCACGACGCGCCCCTGCCCTCCCGCTGCGAGACCATAGCCGATGGCGATGACGACGAGTACGGCAACCGCGTCCGAAAGCCAGTCGCGACGCGCGGCGCGCGCGACGCCGATCGTCGCCAGCACGAGGAGCGCGCACCAGGCGGGGACGGCTTCGCCGAGCATGCGGGGGCCGACCATGAGGTCGTGGTGCCAGTACAGCGCGCTCGCCAAAACGGGTAGCAACGCCCACGCGGCGAGGATGCGCTCGCCGCGCTCCAGGCGGCGCGCGAGTAGAAGGTAGAGTCCGATCAGCGCGGCAACCGGCAGCACGGTACCGAAAAGCTCGCGCCCGAGCGCAATGAGCTCGGTCGATGTGTAGCCGAGCGCCTGCGTGAATCCGTAGACGCGGCCCCAGGGGTCGATGTGGAAGCCGAGGCCGTGGCTGGGGCCGGCGGCGGCCGTGTAGCCGAGGGTGAGCGGGCTGCCGAAGAAGCGGGCGTTGAACCAGCCGAAGCCGACCGCGAACGGGAGGCCGCCCAACGCCCACCAGGCGAAGCGGCGCAGAAGCCACGGCCGGTGCAGGCCCGGTTCCCGGCGCGGCGCGGTGAGCCACACGCCGGCCGTCACGGCGGCGCCGATGAGCAGGCCGGAGATGGGGCGCGTCGTGACCATGACGCCCATCGCGCCGCCCGCCGCCAGCGCCCACACGGCCCGGCCCGTCTCGGCCCGAAGCGACAGCCAGAGGGCGAGCGCGGCGAAGGCCGCGACCGTCGCGTGGTTCATGTAGGTCCCGGCGAGGGCCAGCAGCATGGGGCTCGTGACGGCGAGCAGGGCGCCGAGGCGGGCGGCCGCGATCCGACCGGGCAGCAGGCGCTCGAACGACGGAACGGAGAAGACGCCGAGCATTCCCATGGTCGCCGCCACCGCGATCCACGGACCTCCCAGCTTGAAGCCGGCCGCAAGCCACAGGGCGTGGGCCGGCGGATACTGGGACACCCACCCGGCTGCCGTTGGCACCATGAACTGAATCGTCCAGAACTCGGGCAACGCGAGGGGCGGCCCGGAGAGCTTCCCGCCCGCAAAATAGCGGGCCTGCACGAGTTGCACGCTCGCGTCGTTGAAGAGCGCGCGTCCATCGAAGACCAGCACCGCCACCGCGGCGGTGAGCGCGGCGCCCAAAAGCCCCATCAACGCGGCCACGGACCACGTTGGCGGACGTGCGATGGCCCGACCCGTCCGGGACAGGGCGCGGGACACCCTCCCCTTGGCGAGCAACCCGGCAAGGATGGCGGCTCCAAGCACGAGGAGAGTCCAGACACCGGTCGACGCGCCCCACGTGTGCGACCAGTAATCCCACCCCGCGCGGCGCATGGATACATCGAGCGGCGTGGTGGACCCGGTGGGATCGAGGATGAGAAACACAGGGGCGGTGACAAGCACGACCAGACAGAGTCCGAGGACCCGGCGGCCCGCATCGAGGAACACGCTCATGCGAACGAAGCTACAGGCACGCCGCCCGTCTGTCTGCGATCCCCGCCCGTGGAGGACGGCCGCGGGATGTCCAATGCCCGGTCGGTGCTTGACTCGCACCGCGCCCGATCTACCTTTTGCGCCCCGTCGCAGACCTCCAAAACCGGATCCGATGTCACTCGCATGTCACTCGTAGCGCTGACCGATGTCGTGAAGAGGTTCGGCGAGACCGTTGCGGTCGATTCCGCGACGTTCTCGATCGACCGCGGCGAGGTCGTGGGCTTCCTCGGGCCGAACGGCGCGGGCAAGACGACGACGATGCGGCTGCTCACGCAGTATCTCGAACCCGATGGGGGCACGATCTCCATCGATGGCCTGTCCATCGAGGATCACCCGGTCGAACTGCGGCGCCGCATCGGCTATCTGCCCGAGACGAACCCCCTGTACCGGGACATGCTCGCCGGCGAGTACATCACGTTCATGGGCCGGCTGCGCGGGATGGGCACCGAGGAGATCCGGGCGCGGACGGACGATGTCGTCGCGCAGACCGGCATCGAAGCCGTCTACTACCGTCCGATCAACCAGCTCTCGAAGGGATACCGGCAGCGCGTGGGCCTCGCGCAGGCCATCCTCTCGCAGCCGGAGATCCTCATCCTCGACGAGCCGACCGAAGGGCTCGACCCGAACCAGCGCGTCGAGATCCGCAGCCTCATCCGCGACGTAGGGACCGACCGCACCGTCCTCCTGAGCACCCACGTGATGCAGGAGGTGCGGAAGACGTGTTCGCGCGTCGTCATCATCAACGAGGGCCGCATCGTCGCGGATGGCTCCGTCGATGCGCTCGTCGCCGGACATGGCGGCGCCCGCGTGATGGTCGAACTTGACGCGCCCGCGGACGCCGTAGCGGAGGCCATTGGGGATCTTCCCTCCGTCGCGCGTGCCGACGCCGTCGAGGCGGATGCCGGCGGGCGGGCCCGGTTCGCGGTGGAGGGCGCCCCCGGCCAGGACCCGCGGCCGGACCTTTCGCGACTCGCCGCGGCGCGGGGGTGGCCGCTGTGGGAACTGCACCTCGCCCAGGCGAGCCTGGAGGATCTCTTCCACCGGCTCACCGCCGAGAGCGCGGGACCGCCCGGCGAGACGGGCGACGAGACGGCCGACGAAGCCAGCGGCGAGACCCCTGACGCGACGGGCGACGAGGCGCCGGAAGCCGGCGAGGAGGTGGAGGGATGATCGGCCGCGTCCTCACCGTCGCGAAGCGGGAGTTCGCGGGGTACTTCGACCACGCGACCGCCTACATCCTCCTCGTCATCTTCCTCGGGATCAACTTCTACTTCTACTTCCAGGAGGCCTACCTCCTGGGCGAGGCGTCGCTGCGGCCGATGCTCTCTCTCCTCCCGTGGCTCCTGCTCTTCTTCATCCCGGCCGTCTGCATGCGGTCGTTCGCGGAGGAGCGGAACGCGGGGACGCTCGAACTCGTGCTCTCGCAGCCGATCCAGGTCGTGGAGTTCCTGCTCGGCAAGTTCCTCGGCGTCCTCTTCTTCCTGCTGGTCGCGATGGCGGGGACGCTCGGCATCCCGCTCGGCCTCGCACTCGGCGCCGACCTCCAGTGGGGCGTCGTCTTCTCGCAGTACCTGGGGTCGATGTTCCTCATCTCGGCCCTCATCGCGGTCGGCCTGTGGGCGTCCTCGCTCACGAGGAACCAGGTGACCGCGTTCATCATCGGGGTCACGGTCAGCTTCGCCCTCTACCTCATCGGGCTCCCCACGGTCACCCTCTCCCTCCCCGGCCCGCTCGCGGCGGTGGCGGCGCGACTTGGCGTGCTCGGGCACTTCTCGAACGTGGCGCGCGGCGTGATCGACCTGCGGGACATCCTGTACTTCGCGGCCCTCGGGACGGCGTTCCTCTCGCTCACGTACTTCTCCGTCATGCGCGAACGCCTCAGCCGCGCGCGGCCGGCGTACGGGCGGCTGCGGGTGGGCGTGCTCGGCCTGGTGGGGATCGCGGTCTTCGCCGCGCTGGCGGGCGGGCAGGTGCGCGGCCGGCTCGACCTCACGCCCGGAAAGGTCTACACGCTGTCCCCGCCGACGGCCGACCTGCTGCGCGGCGTGGACGACCTCGTCACGCTCAAGCTCTTCCAGTCCGCCGAACTGCCGGCGCAACTCGCGGCCATCGGCCGGGACGTGGACGACCTCCTCCGGGATCTCGACGCGACCGGCGGCGCCAACGTGAACCTCGTGCGCCTCGATCCCGACGAGGATCCCGCTGCCGAGCAGGAGGCGGGACTGCTCGGCATCCGGCCCGTGCCCTTCCAGGTCCTCGACGACGACGAGGTGTCGTACCAGGAGCGCTACTTCGCGCTCGCGGTCCAGTACGCCGGCGAGAGCCAGACGATCCCGTTCATCCGGCAGACGGCGGATCTCGAGTACCGTCTCGCCACGATGATCCGCGCCCTCACGCGGCCGGAACGCCCCACCATCGGAATCCTGAGCGGGCACGGCGAACTGAGCCTGGACGCGGGGCTGCGGCTCGCGCGCGGCCGCCTCGCCCTGGAGTACGACCTGATGGAGTTCCGCGTCGACTCGATGACCGTGGCGGTGCCGGACTCGATCGACGTCATCGTGATCGCCGGCGGCCAGATGCCACTGGAGCCCGCGGCGGGCGAGATCCTGAGCCGTTTCGTCGACGGCGGCGGGAGCCTCTTCGTCCTGAAGTCCGGCGTGACGGCGGACATGCAGGCGCGCTTCGCGGGCCCCACCTTCGATCCGGCGCTCGATTCGCTGCTGCAGGCGCGCGGACTCGGCATCGTCCCGTCGATGGCCTTCGACTATTTGCTCCACGAACGGGTGCAGGTCCCGTCCAACCTCGGAGCCGTCGTCATGCCGTATCCGCTCTGGATGCTCGCCCAGCCGGCCTCCGGGCACGTGATCGTGGACGGCGTGGCGAACGTGCCGATCCGGTTCGGAAGCCCGCTCCTCGTCGAGGTGGAGGACAGCACTCTGGTCACCCCGCTGCTCACGACCTCGGACGGAGGCGGACGATTGGCGACTCCGCTCTCGATCGACGCGATGCAGGACTGGGACGCGGTCATCGCGCCGGATGGGCGGGTCTCCGAGGAAGACGTGGCGATGGAGACGCTGGCGGTCGCATACACCCAACCGGGCGGCGGCCGCATCGTCCTCGCGGGCTCCTCGTCGTTCATCCACGACGAGACGCTCTCGCAGTCGATGGCCGGGCTGGCCGGGATGGTCTTCTTCCAGAACGCGGTCGACTGGCTCGCGCAGGACGAGGCGCTGATCTCGATCCGGTCCAAGGACCGCGCGCCGCCGCTCCTCCTCTTCCCCAACGAGTGGCTTCCGGACCTGACGCGGTACGGGAACCTGGCCGGCGTCCCGCTGCTCTTCGTCCTCATCGGCGTGCTGCGGCTCGCACGGCGGCGGCAGGTGCAGCAGCGTTCCTTCACCGAAGGGGGAGCGCTCCTGTGAACGCGAAGCAGTTGAAGGTCATCGCGATCGTGCTCGGCGTGGCGGTGCTTCTCACCCTGCCCCGGCTGTTCAGGGGCAGCGGCGAGGAGGGGACGCTGGATGTCGGGGACGGCTTCTCCTTCGCGGTGACGGACTCCATCGCGGGCGTGGACATCGTCCTCGCGGACGGCGCCGGGACGGTGCGTCTCGCGCGGACGGACGCGGGGTGGACGGTGGACGGCTACGTGGCGGACGAACCCAAGATCCGCGACCTGCTGGACGTGATCGGGCAGCTCTCCTCCTCGGAACTCGTCGCGCGCAACCCCTCGAATCACGCCGGCCTGGGCGTCGCGGAGGGGGGCCGGCGCATTGAAGTGCGGACGGCCGGCGGCGAGGTGCGGCGGTTCCATCTCGGCGACCGCGACACGCGCTCCGGGGGCTACTTCGTGCGCCTTCCCGCCGACGATGTCGTCTATCGGCTGGACGGTCCGGCCGGAGGCTACCTGAACCGCGAGCGCGACGGCTGGCGCCCGCGCCTGATCGCCTCGGTGGACACCGCCGCCGTACGCGAAGTCCTCATGCGTCGCGGGGACCGGGAGGCCGTGCTGCGCCGGAGCGACGAGGGATGGCTCGCGGGGGACGCGCCGGCGGATTCGGCGCTCGTGCAGCGGCTCCTCTCCGTCCTGCCCTCCGTCTCCGCTTCCGGCTTCCCCACGGCGGAGGAAGAGGCGGCCGCCGACTTCACGCTCCCGGACGGATGGGTCGAGGTGTTCTCCGAGGGCTCCGCGGACGTGACGGGCCGGCAACTCGAACTCTCGATCCTCCTGTTGGAGGACGAGGAACGCGGAGACTGGGTCGCCCGCCTCGCGGACGGCGCGGAGGCGTTCCGGCTCTCAAGTCTCACGGTGGACCGCCTGCTCCCGGAGGCGCTGGTCCCCTCCCCTGACGGCGAGCCGGGCAGCGGCTAGCCGGGTCAGCCGGGCTCGGTCATCGCGCGGAAATCGAGGATGCGGTCGAGTTCCGCCGGGGCGACGAGCCCCTGTTCCAGCACGAGTTCCTTCAGCGTGCGGTCTTCCGCGAGGCTGAGCTTGGCCAGTTCGGCCGCCTTGTCGTAGCCGATGACAGGGGCGAGCGCGGTGGCGAGCGCCGCGGTGGATTCCGCGTTCCGCAGGCAGCGCTCCTCGTTCGCCGTGATCCCCCGGACGCAGCGCTCGGCGAACTCGACGCTCGCCGTGGAGAGGATCCGGACGCTCTCAAGCAGGTTGTGGGCCATCACCGGGATCATGACGTTGAGCTCGAGGTTTCCCGACTGCCCGCCCACGACGATCGCGGCGTCGTTGCCGATGACCTGCGCGCAGACCTGAAGCACCGACTCCGCCATCACCGGGTTCACCTTGCCCGGCATGATCGACGAGCCCGGTTGCACCGCGGGGAGGTTGATCTCGCCCAGGCCCGTGCGCGGACCGGATGACAGCCAGCGCAGATCGTTCGCGATCTTGGTCAGGCTCACGGCGACCGTGCGCAGCGCCCCGCTCGCCTCGACCACCGCGTCGCGCGCCGACTGCGCCTCGAAGTGGTTCGACGCCTCCACGAAATCGACCCCGAGGATCTCGCTCAGCGCGGCCGACATCCGCGCGCCGAAGTCGGCGGGCGTGTTGATGCCGGTCCCCACCGCCGTCCCGCCGATGGCGAGTTCCGCGAGCGCGGGGCGAACGGCTTCGACGCGCCGGATCCCGTGCCCCAACTGGCTGGCGTAGCCCCCGAACTCCTGCCCCAGGCGGACGGGCGTCGCGTCCTGCAGGTGCGTGCGCCCCGCCTTGGCGATGTGATCGAACTCCTCCGCCTTCTCCGCGAGCGCCGCGCGCAGCCGCTCCAGCGCGGGCAGCAGCTCGCGCTCGACCGCGACCAGTCCCGAGACGTGGGTGGCGGTGGGGATCACGTCGTTCGACGACTGCCCCAGGTTCACGTGATCGTTGGGGTGGACGGGGCTCCGCGAACCCACGACCCCGCCCAGGAGCTGGATGGCGCGGTTCGCGATGACCTCGTTCGCGTTCATGTTCGTCGACGTGCCCGACCCGGTCTGGAAGATGTCCAGCACGAAGTGGGAATCGAGTTCCCCGGTCATGGCCTCGCCGGCCGCCCGCTCGATCGCGTCGCCGAGGTCGGGCTCGAGGAGTCCCAGCTCCCGGTTCACGCGGGAAGCCGCCAGCTTGATCGCGCCGAGCGCCTCGATGAAGCGACGCCCGAAGCGGAGGTCGGAGATGGGGAAGTTCTGGCGGGCCCGCTCCGTCTGCGCTCCGTAGAGCCGGTCGGCGGGGATCGCCATCTCCCCCATGGAGTCCTTCTCTATGCGGTGGTCCATGCTAGAACTCAATGAGGTCTCCGACGCGGATCCCGTTGGCCTCGAACCAGCCCTGGTTCATCTCCAGCGCGTACATGGCGGGCGCGGCCGAGTCGTGGGTCTCCGTGGTTTGCGGTTCCATCTGCTGGATGTCGACGATGCGGCCTTCGCGGTCGATGTAGGCGATGTCGAGGGGGATGAGCGTGTTCTTCATCCAGAATCCCAGCGTGCGCTGCTCGGGGTAGACGAACAGCATCCCCTGGTTCTCCTCGAGCGACTCGCGGTACATCAGTCCCTGCTGGCGCTCGTCGGCGTCGTCGGCGATCTCCACCCGGATCTCGATCCCGCCCACCCGGAGCGGGACCAGTTCCAGCGCCTGGGCGACGGCGCCCGTTCCCGTTTCGGCGGCCTGCCCGCCATTCGCCGCGGCGCCGGCGTCGCGAACCCCCGCGTCCACCGAGCCGCACCCCGGCAACACGGCCGCAAGCGCCGCCAGCCACACGAATCCGGGCTCTCTCCATCGTTTTCTCAGCATGTCAGATCGTCGTCATTCGGGTCGACTCCGTTGCGGACTGCCACTCTCGAACTCAAAACTAGCAGGCGAGGTTGGGGTATGGAACGAGGTGGCGGGGCCGGCGGGACGGGGACCACGGGAAGGGGGAGCGGCATGATTCTTCCGGATGTCAGAGCTTCCTTCGGACGGGATGACGCGGCCCGACTCGTCTACCTGCTCGCGCGCGAGGGCGAGGACCGGACCCGCCTCGAGACGCTGGTCTCGGAGCGGGGAATCGATGCGCTGCTCGACCACCCGAAAGCCCCCGGCGCGCTCGCCGCGGAACCGGGACTCGCGGCCCTGCCGCTGGCGCTCTTCTCCTACGTGTCGCTGCGTCACAGCCTGCTCGAGGGCGGCGTCGAGTCCCGCCTCATGGCCGACTACGTGACCTCGATCTTCCTTCACTTCGCGAGGGAGGCGCGGGCCCACCGGATCGCCGAATACGACGACTGCGAGTACCGCTATCTCGTCGACCTCGTGGCGGAGATCGCCGAATCCGACGGCCGCCGCGGCTTTCTCCTCAGCGCGCATCTCGGGAACTTCGCGCTCTGGCTGTCGGGCCTCTTCCCGGACTGGATCAGCACGCGGGAGCGACGCCGAGGGGGACCCGACCTCGGCTACTACGAGGCCATGGGCCAGACCGGCTTCTCGCTGGCCGCCGACGCCCCCTTCGCCCGCCGCCAGCAACTCGACGGTTGCTATCGCGACGCCGCGAAGGCCTTCACGGCCCTCCGCGTGGCGCTGAACCGCTTTTCGGACCGCTACCTCACGCCCCGGCCGGCCTCCCCCGTCGACCGGCTGTTGAGGCAGGTCGTGGACGACTTCGAGGCGCGCTGGTTGCAGGCGTGACGAGCGCGCGTATTTTCTCAGCGCGTTGAGAACACGACCACCAGCACCATGACTACGGACACCCTCACCCCCCGACCGCCTCTCGGCTGCGCCGCCGTGATGCTCGGCCTCTTCCGGGCCGCGCTGCAGGAGCATCATCTGCCCGTCACACATCAGCGGGAAGCGATCTCCCGCGCCCTGTTCGAGTCCGGGCAGCGCCTTTCGGCGGACGAGATCGTGGAACGCCTCCGGGAGGACGGCGAACGCGCGGGCAAGGCGACGGTCTACCGGACCCTCGGCCTCCTCGTGCGCGTCGGCCTCGCCACGGAGCACGACTTCGACGAGGGCTTCAAGCGGTACGAGGCGAAGATCGGCGGGGCGCACCAGGACCACCTCATCTGCACGGCGTGCGGCGACGTGGTCCAGTTCGAGCGCGATGAACTCAACCGGCTCCAGACGGAGGTCGCCGGGCAGTTCGGTTTCCACGTACTGAACCGTCAACTGAAGCTGTACGGGCTCTGTGCCCGCTGCGAAGTCGAATCCGGCCAGGCGCTTCGCCAGGTCAGCTAGTTCGGCACACGACACCAGGAGGTTCCGCTGAGTTCCGCCCATACGAGACTTCTGAACCTGCTCGCCGAGCGCTCGTTCCGGCTCGGGGATTTCGTGCTCGCCTCCGGCGCCCGGAGCGACTATTACATCGACTGCCGGACCTCGACCATGCACGCGCACGGCCAGGTGCTGATGGGCGAGGTCGGCCTCGCGACCATCCGGGACGCCGGACTGCGGCCGGATGCGGTCGGCGGCCTCACGATGGGCGCGGACCCGCTGGCCTACGCCATCGCCGCCGCCAGTTGGCGCGCGGGGGACCCGATCCACGCGTTCTCGGTCCGCAAGCGCGCCAAGCGACACGGCAAGGGACAGTTGATCGAGGGCTGCTTCGAGCCCGGCGCGCGGGTCGTCGTCGTGGAGGACGTGATCACGACCGGCGGGTCCGCCTTCCAGGCCGTCGAGGCGGTGAATCGGGCCCGCGGCGAGGTGCTCGGGGTACTCGGCCTCGTGGACCGCGAGGAGGGGGGGAAAGCCACGCTGGAGGGGGCGGGTCTGCGGACCATGGTCCTCTATACGGCGAGCGACCTGAGGGCGGCCGTGGCCGCGGGGGCGACCTGAGGGCGGCAGTCGCCGCCAAGACCGCCAAGGAGAGAGAGAGAGAGAGAGAACGTGTCCGACAAGGATCTTTTGACATTCACGGACGCCGCCAGCGAGCGGATCCGATCGTTCATCAGCGAGGACCCCGCGGAAGGCCTCGCGGTACGGGTCAGCGTTCAAAACGCGAGCCCCATCGCGCCGGAGTACGAGATGGCGCTCATCGAACCCTTCGAGCGGGAAGCCGAGGACCAGTCGTTCGACACCCCCGGCTTCGAGGTCGTCGTCGATTCGAAGAGCGTGGACATCCTTTCCGGAACCCGCATCGACTGGGTGGAGTCGCTCCAGGGCTCGGGCTTTCATTTCAATAACCCCAACATCCAGCCGCTCGGCTCCGCGCCGCTGGGCGGGCCGCTCGTCGACCGCGTGCGCCGCGTCATCGACGAGCAGATCAACCCCGGGGTGGCGTCGCATGGCGGGACCGTGCGCCTCGTCGACATCCGCGACAACGTCGTCTACGTGACGATGGGGGGCGGCTGCCAGGGCTGCGGCATGGCCTCCGTGACGCTCACGCAGGGGATCAAGCAGATGATCCGGGACGCGGCCCCGGAGATCGTCGACGTGCAGGACGTGACCGACCACGCCGCCGGCAGCAATCCGTATTACGCCTAGCCCGGATTTCTCACACGCTGCCCGGAGCGCCGTCGTCGGCTACTTCTTCTTGCGCGGCTTGAGGAAGACGTGCAGCACGGTCGCGACGATCGACATGACGAGCGCGCCGCCGATGGCCGTGACGAGACCGGCGAGTTCGAACCCCGGGATCAGTGACGCGGCCAGGTAGAACATCAGGCCGTTGAGGACGAAGTAGAACAGCCCCAGCGTCAGGACCGTGATCGGGAAGGTCACGAGACGCAGAACCGGCCGGACGGTCGCGTTGATGAGACCGATCGCGAGCGCCCCGCCGATGAGCGCCTGCGGGCTGTCGACCCGGACCCCGGCGAGGAGCCATGCGGTCGCGTACAGCGCCGCCGCGTTGACGAGCCAGCTCCGGATCAGGCCCACGAATCCGTCAGAAGCCGGGCGTCAGGTTGAACTGCCAGATCCAGCCCTTGTCGGGGCGATCGAAGGGCCGAACGAAATTGATTTCCGCGATCATGAGGCCGAAGACGTTGACCCTCGTCAGGAAGCCGGCGCTCGACACCCAGGTCCGGTCCTCGAACGCGCAGTTTCCTTCCGGGCAGTTCAGGGGCGTCTCGCCCGACCACGCCTTGCCCATGTCGTAGAAGAGGCCGACCTCGACCGGCGGTACCCCCGGGGCCCGGACCACGCCGATTCCGCCCAGGAGAGGAAGCCGCAGTTCCACGTTGCCCACCGCCACGCGGTTGCCGATGAGGTTCCCGATGAGAGGACAACTGAAGAACCCGGCCTGGCCGCTCGCGACGGTGCACTCGGCGACGTCGATGGACCGGTTGTCGTACCCGCGAACGAGGGATGGCACCCCGAGATAGAGCCGGCCCAGCCGCGGGTCCTCCGAACCGCCTCCCCAACGGCCGAAGTGAAGCGCCCGTCCGGCCACCGTGAACGGCCCGGCGCGGACGTATCGGCGGACGTCGCCCGTCACCGTCAGGAAATTCAGCGTTCCGACGGCCGGCTCCACCTCCAGCCGGTAGCGCTGTCCGGCGATCGGGCTCGTGCCGCCGAAGATCGAACTGTCGTATACGAGGGCCGCGCTTGCGCTCGCCGTGTACAGCGACGCGAAGGCGCAGGGCCCGGCGCTGAACGACAGCACGTCTCCCTCGCAGTCCTGCAGGTCCGTGACCTCGTTGACCAGAGGCTGACCCGTGAAGAAGTCGAAGGCGATCTCCTCGATCTCGCCGGAGAAGTCGATCTGGCGGGCCGAGGCGGAGAACTCGACGCGCGAGTTCCGGTTGAACGGATAGGCGACGATCCCGGTCAGCTCCCGGTTGATCTCGAACCAGCGGAAGTCCCGAATGACGTTCACGGGCCTGCCCCCGACCGTCACCCGCTGGAGCCCGAGCTGGCGCGTGACGAACGGCACCTGCCCCCCGATGAAGGCCCAGTTCCAGCGGCTCGACCGGTTCTCGTAACCCGCGAGGGCCGCCGTGCCCTGAAGCAGATCCCCGAAGCTGGTGTTGACCTGGAGGATGGTCTGGAGCGTGCGGTTGCCGAGCAGATCCGAGAAGAACAGCGCCGCGCCGCCCGCGAAGAAGACGCCGAAGTCGCTCGCCCCGAAGGCGATCGTGGGCTGCGAGATGAAGTCGAGGGACAGCGGGGACCGGAACTCGGCGTCCTCGAAGGTAATCGGGTCGGCGAGGCCGAGCCGGGCGTTGTCGAGCAGCTCCGCGTGCGCGGTCGACAGCCGTTCGCGCGGCGGGATGATCGAGGCGTCGACGCCCACGAGCATTTCGGGCGCCGGCACTCCGGCCAGGACCTCCGGATCGTCGATCACGTAGATCTCGTAGCTGAACGGCCCGCCCTTGTTCACGCTGAACGCGACATCGCCCGTACCGCGGGCCACGGACACGGCCGGGCTGATGGCCGTGAGTCCGCTCACGCCGGTCCACAGGTCGGTGACCAGGTACCGCTCCCGCGTCTCGAGGTCGAGCCGGTAGAGGTTGGCGATCCCGTCGTGGTCCGACACGAAGTACAGGCTTTCGCCGTCCGGGGACCACTGCGGATTGTAGTTCCGGAACTGGTCGTCGAAGCCCGGCAGCGGCTCGATCTCACCGCTTTCCAGATCCAGCAGCGCGACCCGGTACGTCCCCGGGACGAGCAACTCCAGGTCGGTGGTGAAGCGGTCCGTCGCGAACGCCACCGACCGGCCGTCGGGCGACCAGGCGGGCTGGAGATCGGCGTACGGGTCCTCCGTGAGCCGCCTCAGCTGCCCGGTCTCGACGTTGATCACGTACAGGTCGGTGAACCCGGCGGAGTGGCCGCTGAAGGCGATGTGCGACCCGTCCGGCGACCAGCTCGGCGTGAAGATCGCGCCCAGCTGAAACCCCTCGACCGGGATCTCATGGACGATGTTCCCGCTTTCCGCCTCCATGATCGTGAGCAACGGGTTGCCCGTCTTGATGCCGGCGACCGCGAAGAGCCGGCCGTTCGGGTGCCAGTCCCCGGCCGAGTGGATGAACTGGAGGCTCTCGAAGTGCGGGTCGACCGCGTTGTTCGTGAGGCGGCGCTTCACCTCTCCGGTGCGCGCGTCGGCCCCGAACATCTCGATCGAGAAGAGGTCGCTCTGCGAGACGTAGACCATGTCGAGGCCGTTGGGACTCAGAGCCGGGCCCAGGTGGAGCTTGCCCTCATCGGGCGGCTCGTAGACGACGCGGCGCCCGTAGTCGTCGGGGGAGCGGGTCTCCTGGCGCGCGTCCGCGAAGTAGGTCTCGAGTTCGCTCTTCCAGCGGTCCGAAAGCTCTCCGATCGGCACCTCGAGGACGGCTTCGATCGCCGCCAGCGCATTCCCCGTGCGCGCGGCGAGGTTGAGGATCCGGCCGATCCGGTCGTCCCCGAACGCGCCGCCGATGTAGGACCAGAACGCGTGGCCGTAGCGGTACGGGAAGTACCGCCGGTCGGCGAGTTCCGGGATCGTCGGGAACCCGTCTTCCAGGTCCAGGGCGTCCCGCATCCACATCGTCGTGAACGGGTCGATGGGCCCGATCGAGAGGTACTCGGCCATCCCTTCGATGAACCACAGCGGGAGCCGGATCGCGCCGGGAACGTCCAGTCCCGGGCCTCCGGTCCCCTGCCCCGTCATGTCGAACTGGAAGGCGTGCACGAGTTCGTGGCCGAGCAGGTGATCGGTCTCGTGGAGCGACACCATCATCGGCATGACGAGCCGCCGCTTCAGGATCTCCGTGAAGCCCTGCGTGCCTTCGTCGATGAACTGTCCGGAGGTGTTCGTCTGCTCGAAATCCGGGTGGTCGGCGTAGAGGATGATCGGCTGGCGCTGGCGGAACTCGTGATTGAGCACCCGGGAGAGGCGGGCGTACCAGCGCTCGGCCAGGCGGCCGACCATCTGCGCGCCGACGGCGCTCTCCTCGTAGTAGTAGATGTCGAAGTGCTGCGTCTTGAGCACCTCGAAGTCGAAGGACTCGTAGACGACCTTGTTCCGGCCGAAATACCGGCCGGCCTGCCCTTCCAGCGCGGCTGCGGCGGGACCCGAGAAGACCGCGAGAGCGGCAAGCGCGGCGAGCGCGTGAGTTCTGCGAAGCATACATCCTCCACCAGGAGACCGCTGCTTTCGGCCCGTCCGGGTTCCTGGACCCCGGGGGGCCGTGCCGCCACGCGGACGGCAAGCAGTCAGGGGGTGTCGAAAGCTACCCGAGGCACCCGACCTTCGCTATTCCGGTCTAGCACGACTGAAGTGGGGGCGAGGTCACGGTCAGCAGCGGCGCAGGAACCCGCCCAGCGTTTCGCGGGCGCGGCCGGCCGCCGGCTCATCCGCGAAGGGGCCGGCCACGACGCGGTACATGTTTTCGTACGGCTCGATCGAGGCTTCGAACCCCGCCCGCACGAGTTCGTCCCGCTTCGCCTCGGCGTTCCCGCGCTCGCGAAAGGAGGCGACCTGGACGACGACGCAGCCGCCGCGCGCGGTGACCGGGGTAGCCGTCCCGATGACGGTGATCCGCACGCGGGCCGTACCGGGCCCGATCATCTCGAGCTCCCTCGCCGCCCCCCGGGACAGGTCCAGGATGCGGCCGGCCACGAAGGGGCCGCGGTCGGTCACGTCGAGGTCGATGGAGCGCCCGTTGTCGAGGTTGTCCACGCGGATCCGGGTCCCGAACGGGATCGTCTGGTGGGCGGCGGAGATCGCATCCATGTCGTAGGTGTTGCCGGACGCCGTGGTCCGGCCGTGAAACGGCTCCCCGTACCACGAGGCGATGCCGGTCTGCGTCCAGCCGACGGCGTAGCTCGACGGGTCGGCGGGCGTCGTCGGGCCGGCGGACGGCGTCGTCGCGAGGGGGACGGACCACACGCAGGCCTGAGCGGAGAGCGCGCCGGCGAGCGCCACGCCCAGCGCCGCCCCGCGCCGGCTCAGAGCGGCCCCCGCTCCCAGGGCCCCCAGATGGCGAACGTGTAGCCGAGATTCCCGGGGCCCATCGAGATCGTGTCGCCCTGGAGGTTGATGAACAACGTCCGTCCATCGGGACTGAAGCACGCGCCCGCGAACTCGCGCGCGTTCAGGATATTCCGGGCGAAGGGAAAGATCTCCCCCTCGGGCGACAACCCGTGGAGGTGCGTCTCGCCCGAGTTGTCCTCGCAGATGAGGATGCCGCCGCGGGGACTCACCGTGATGTTGTCCGGGCCGGAGAGCACCTCCTCCGAGGGCGACTCGAAGACGAGGGCGAGCGCCTCCTCGTCCGGCACGTACCGCCACACCTGGCCCAGTTGGGTGTCGCCACCGTTCGTCGCATGGAAGTAGATGCTCCGGTCCGCGTACCAGCAGCCCTCGAGCCGGGAGAACCGGGCCCCGCCCGCCTCGAACCCCTCCATCCACACCGTGGTCGCGTTGCGCTCGGCCTCGGGCGGGTCGGGGTTCTCGATCGGCACCCATTCGACCCCGCGCCACTCGCCCGGCCGCTGGCCGGTGCGGAGATCCACCTGCGGCTCCCCCCGCACGGCGAGCATTTCCAGCGCGCCCCCGTCCCGGAGGACGCCGGGCGTATGCGGCCGAAAGCGATAGAAGCCGGAGCGGCGGTTGTAGTCCTCCGTCTCGTAGACGAACCCCGTCGCGGGGTCCACCGCGATGGCCTCGTGCGTGAACCGTCCCATGTCCCGCAGCGGCTCGGCCCGGACCGGCTCGTCCGCATCGGCGGGGACCTCGAACACGTACCCGTGCGGCACGGTCCAGCCGCGCCCCTGTCCGAAGGTCGTCTCCTCGCACGTCAGCCAACTGCGCCACGGCGTCGTCCCCCCGGCGCAGTTGATCATCGTCCCCCCCGCGCTCACGAAGTCGCGCACGAGGACCGCACGCCCATCCGCCTCGATCCGGACCTCCAGCGTTGTCGTGCCGCCGCCCGCGAGGGGATCGTACGCCAGTTCGGGGGACACGAGCGGGACCGCGAGGCCGGGCGGGTCCTGATCCTCATGGTTTCGGACCAGGCGGACGACGTCGTCGCTCACCGGAAAGAGCCCCATGCCGTCGTGCGCGCGGGGCGTGGGCCGGCCATCGGACATCGGGCGGCCCTCCACGCTGAGGAGGGCGTAGGAGAACCCTTCGGGGAGCGCGAGTTCCGGACCCGCAGGGCGCAGGGGTCCATATGCGGCGGATCCGCGAGCCGTCCCGCGCGTGGACGCGGCCGCCGGCCGGGCGCGCGCCGCGAGACCCGCGAGCGAGGGCGCGAGCGCGGCGGTCCCGGCCCAGCGTCCGGCGCGGCGCACGAAGTCTCGTCGGTCGATATTGTTCAGAGGTCCCTCCGTGACGCGCGGGGCGGCACCCACGGTATGTTGCGGGGTCAGTAGAGATCGGGGCGGTCGGCTTTCAGACCGGGCCCCCGACTAAACGCGAATCGGACGGGGAGTATTCTACGGGCGTCCTGCGGCCGAGAGAACCATCGGAGAGGAGAGAGATCGACATGCGGCACCTGCTCCAGCGCCTTCCGGGGCCTGTCCTGTTTCTGATCATCTTTCTGGTCATCGCGAATTCGGCGGCGGCCCAGTCGTTCGTCGATTTCTGTCCGGGGGGCGACGAAGCGACGCAAGCCGCCGTCGTGGGCTACCTGACGGATCCCGAGGCGCAAATCCCCGTTCCCGGCGCGACCGTCGCCGCCAGTTGGGTGCAGGACGACGCCAGGCAGCGCATCGAAGTCCAGACCAACCTCGAAGGCCTCTACATCCTGTGCGGTCTGCCGAAGGAGATGGAGGTCTCGCTGCGGGCCCTGCTCGGGGACCGGCGCGGCGAGGCCGTCCCGTACGCGACGGCGGCGCCGCTCGCCCAGCAGGACCTCTTCATCTCGCTCACCGGCGAGCCCGAGGTGAGGGAGGAGGTCGGGTCGCTTTCCGGAGGGGGCAGCGGGGGCTCCGGGCGGGCGTTCAGCTCCGAGATCATCCGCGCCGACGATCTCCTCGACCTGCCCGAAATGAGCGTGTACGACCTGCTGCGGCGGCACCAGCTGCTGCGGTTCGACCGCCTGAGCGGGAGGGGGGAGGTGATCTTCCTCATGGCGGCGACGTCGTCGAGCGCCCGCGCCGGCACGATTCAGTCGGTCCAGGTGATGATCAACGAGCGGCGGGAACCCGACGCGATCGGGGCGATCCGCGACCTGTCGATCGATGAGATCCGCCGGATCGAGATCCTGTCGCGTACCGAGGCGTCCGCTCGCTACGGCGGAGACGGCTTCGTCGGCGCGATCGCCATTACGACGCGAGACCGCTAGCAGAACGCGTCTTTGAACGGCGCGCGGTTCGCGCTCGGGACGCTGCTCCTTGCCGGCGCCGTGGCGTACGCCGCCGCCGCGCCCCGGGCCGCCGCGGCGCAGACCGGACAGGCGGAGCGCGGCGGCGCCGACACCGTCGAGGTCTTCTCGGGGGCGGAGATTCTCGAGGCCGGACAGGCGGAACTCGCCTCCGTCCTGAACGAACTTCTGCCGTCGGCCTACTTCCCGCGCCGGCAGGTCGCGGACCTTACGTCGGGCGTGCGGCCCTTCCAACTGCGCGGGCTGTCGGCGGACCACACGCTCGTCCTCGTGAACGGGAAGCGCCGCCACGCCACCGCGGTCGTGCACACGCGGGGCGCCGGCGCCTTTCCAGGCGCGAGCGGCGTGGACATGAACGCCTTTCCGCTGCAGGCGATCGACCGGGTGGAGGTCGCGCGCGGCGGGGGCCCGACGCGGCACGGCGCCGACGCGATCGCGGGGGTCATCGACCTGCGTCTCCGGAACGCGGTCTCGGCGCCCGAGTTCATCGCCTCCGTCGGCCACCACTTTCCGGACGAATGGGATGACGACGGGCTGCGTTACGACTTCTCGGGGCACTGGGGGCTGGGGGTCGGACGCGGCGGCGTCCTGAACCTCACGGGCGCGTTCAGCCAGCGGGAGCCGACGAACCGCGCGGGGGCCGACGGCCGCGACCAGGTCCTCCCCGGGGACGCGGACTTCGTGGACCGCGGTCTCGTCATCCTCAAGCACAACGAGGTGGCGCAGCCGAACCACCTGTGGGGCGATGGCGAGTCCTCGAACTTCATGTTGTTCGCCAACTTCGAACTCCCCCTCGCGGCGGCGGGCGAGCGCCCCGGCGGGGCCGAGTTCTACGCCTTCGGAGGCTACAGTCGGCGCCGGGACCGGCACGCGGGCTTCTTCGTGCGCTCGATGGACGACCGTAACTGGCCGGGGATCCATCCACTCGGCTTCCTGCCGCAGTTCGACGCCGACACCCGCGACGTGTCGCTCGTCACCGGCTTCCGGCGCCGCCCCGAGGCTGGGTCCGAGATCGGCTCCGAGGCGGACGCGGGGCGCGGGTGGAGCTGGGACCTGAGCACCCAGTACGGCTCGAACCGGGTCGACCACGACCTGTTCGACACGCTCAACCCGTCGCTCGGGCCCTGTCTCGACACGGCGTGCGCCCCCGGCGCGGACGGGATCCCGGGGACCGCGGACGACCCGGGGATTCCGAACCGGACCCGGTTCTCCACGGGCGCGCTCGAGACCCACCAGTTGCTCGCGAACGCGGACATCGGGCGCCGGATCGAGACGGGACTCGGCGCGGGGCCGCTACGCGTCGCCCTCGGGGCCACGTTCCGCCTCGACGGCTACCGCATCCTGGCGGGGGAACCCGCGTCGAGGGTGGACGGCTTCCACCCGACCCAGAGCGGCGGCATCGCGGCGGCGGGCTCCCAGCGCTTCACCGGCTTCCGGCCCGAGGAGACCGGGATCTGGTACCGGTCGAGCTACAGCCTCCACGGCCAGGTCGACGCGCCGCTCCTGCGGCCGCTCCTGCTCTCCGCGACCGGACGCTACGAGCGCTTCAGCGATGTCGGCGGCGCGCTGACCGGGAAGCTCGGGCTGCGCCTGGCCCTCTCCGGGGCCGCCGCCTTCCGGGCGAGCGCCTCCACGGGATTCCGGCCGCCCGCGCTGAGCCAGTCCCGCTACGGACACGTCACGGCGGGACGCCGCGAGGACCCGGACGAGCCGGGCGCGATCGCCGGGTTCGAGGCGGGCACGTTCCCGGTGGACGCTCCGGAAGCCGGGGCGGTCGGCGCGTCGCCCCTCCGGGGGGAGAAGTCGCGCTCCGTCAGCGCGGGGTTCGCGCTCGCGCCCGCCGATGGCCTGCGTTTCACGATCGACGGCTACGCGACGGAGGTCGACGACGCCATCCTCCTCTCCAACCCGCTCGCGGAAGGCGCCAGCGGCCTGGTCGATCACCTGCTGGCGGACTTCGCCGCGGAATCGGTCCGTTTCTTCGCCAACGCGATCGACCTGCGCTCGTACGGCGTCGACGCGGCGCTCACGTGGGGGCGGCGGCTCGGGGACGCCTCACGCCTCGAACTCGGGGCCTCGGTGGGCTGGGGGCAGGTGCGCGGGCGCTGCCCGGAGGACGACATCGCGGTCTGCGTGCATGAAAACGAGGCGCTGCGGGACGAATCGTTCCGGATCTACGACGGGTTCGACGTCCATTTCCTCGAGGAGGGGCGGCCGGACTGGCGCGGCAGGTTCGAAACTAGCTTCACGAGCGGGGCGTTCGAGGTCGGCCTCGGGGCGAACGTCTACGGGGCGCAGGAGGAACTGCGCGCGCTCGGCGTCGGCGAGCACCCCCACAGGATCCGGCTCCTCCAGCCGAAGGTCGCCTTCGATGCGCGCGTCCACGTCGACGTGGCGGGAGGGTGGCGGCTCACGGTCGGCGGCGAGAACCTCTTCGACGCCTTCCCGGCGCGGGTGGACGCGTTCGGAGGGATCTTCCCCTACCGCTCCTTCTCGGCGATGGGGTTCAACGGCCGCTACCTCTACGCCCGCCTGCAGGTCTCCTGATCAAGCTTGTTGGACATGTCTGCCAACGGTAGCATTGGCGGGCCAAAGCGCACCCGTTCCACGAGACGAGTACGATGAATCCCGGCAGTCTCCATGTTGAGCGCGAAGGGGGTCACGTTCGGATCGCGGGCGACCTCGTCCTCGGTTCGTTCCGGGTTGTCCTCGCGGCAATGCACCAAGCTACGCACGTCAAGGGATTTACGGACGTTAAGCTGGATTTCTCTGAGGCCAAGCTCGCGTTCCCCGGCCCGATGCTCGCGGTCCTGGCCACATGCGCACGGCTGCGGGACGAACTGGATGTAGACTTCACTTTGATTCGTCCCGCCGAGGGTAAGCTGAGACGCCTGTTTACCAACGCCAACTGGGCGCACCTGGCAACTCCAGGGAAATTCGAGAGATCGACGTGGCAACCCACCGATGTTCTTCCGGCGCGGCGGTTTACGTCCCCGGATGAGCAGGAGGAGATCGTATCTCAAATCAATGACGCGGTGCTTTCTTCCTCGGCCGAACTGACGAAGCGGGACCTGGCTGCTTTCGACTGGACGGTGTTCGAGGTCGTGGACAACGTGCTTCGGCATGCTGATTGTTCCCAGGGCGGACTTGTTCAGTTGAGTCAGTATCCGGCGAGACAGCAACTGGAGTTCGTCGTCGCCGATGGGGGACGGGGAATCCCACGCGCGATGAGAACGACGATGCCCAAGCTATCCGACGTTGAAGCTCTTGAACGTTCGATCGAGCGCGGAGTCACCAGCACCGCCGAGGGAATGGGGCATGGTCTGTTCGGCACCCACCAGGCCTCCAGCGTGGGCGCGGGCCACTTCGAGATCCACTCCGGCTACGCCAGTATCGGTTCAGATGCCGGCGCCCGCGACGAAAGTATCCCCGTCACCGGCACACTCGTGGTCGTCCGGCTGGACTACTCGGAGCCCGAGGCATTGTGGCGCGCTCTCGAGAATCCGGAGCGGCTTGACTCGGCTGACTACGTCGAGCTTCGCTACGAAGACGCGACCGACGACGTTCTCAACTTCGTCGTCAGGAAAGAGGCCGGCTCGGTGGGGTCGAGGTTCTCGGGGAGATCGACCCGCACGAAGATCGAGAAGCTCATGGCCATGTACCCGACCCACCCGATCAACGTGGACTTCGATGGCGTATCCATCGTTTCCAGCAGCTTTGCCGACGAGTTCCTCGGCAAGCTCTTCGTGCGGATCGGCGCGCTACGATTCATGAACGCGATCCGGCTGAGAGGGGTCTCTCCGACGGTTCGTTCCGTGGTTGATCAAGCAATTCTCCAAAGAGTCAAACACGAAGCGGAGAACGGCTGAACGCGCAGTCGAACTAGCGGCCGGGCCAGAGGGGGCCCTGTTCGGGGGGTACGCGGCCCATGCCCATGTACACGAACTTCTGGATGCGCTTTCCGTCGTACGTCTCGGTCGTGTAGACGTTGCCCCTCGAGTCGGTCGCCACGCTGTGGACGCCGATGAACTGTCCCGGCTGGCGGCCGCCGTCGCCGAACATCGTCAACACCTCGAGCGAGGCGCGGTCCATGACGTACACGCGGTGGTTCGACCCGTCGGCGACGTACATGTACCGCTGCTCCGGATCGCGCGAGAAGGCGAGGTCCCAGGTCGAGCCGGCGCCCAGCGTGCGCGGCGCGATCATCGCCTCGTCGACGAACGTCCCGTCCCGCTGGAAGACCTGGATGCGGTCGCTCGCGCGGTCGCAGACGTAGATCAGACCGTCCAGCGAGGGCTGCGCGCAGTGCACCGGAGTCCGGAACTGCTGCGAGGGGGGCGCGTCCGGGTCGTAGAGGGGCGGCGGGGTGTCGTCGGGCGCGTTGCCGTAGGCGCCCCAGTAGCGCTTGAAGGCGCCGGTCGACGCGTCCAGCACGGCGACGCGGCGGCCGCCGTAGCCGTCCGCGACGTAGGCTTCGTTCGCCTCCGCGTCGAAGCCGACCTCCGCCACCCGGTTGAAGCGCGTCTCGCTGTGGCTGTCGGGCTCCATCCCCACCTGCGGCTGCCCGTAGGAAGCGAGGAACTCGCCGTCGCGCGAGAACTTGAGGATGTGCGAGTCGCTCGCCCCGTTGCCGCCGATCCACACGTTGTCCATGTGGTCGACCGTGATCCCGTGGTTCGACTCGGGCCACACGTAGTCGTCGGAGGGGCCTCCGAACGAGTTCACGAGGTTGCCCTCGGGGTCGAACACGAGCACTTCCGGCGCCGCCCGGCAGCACTCGCTGGTCGGCGGATCCGCGTCGAGTCCCAGTTCCGTGCCGGGGTTGATGGAGGCGCGGCGATGGATGATGAACACGTAGTCGCGCGAGTCCACGCCGACCCCGACCGTGGAACCGAGGAGCCAGTGTTCCGGCAGGGGCCTGGGCCAGAAGGGGTCGACCTCGAACATCGGCGCCTCGACGCCCTGCCCCGCGCCGCCCGAGCCCGGGTCGGCCGAGCCCGCGGTCGAGTCCGCGTCGTCCATCGCGGCCTGCCCGCAGGCGAGCGCGATGACCGCGCCGGAAACCACGCCACCAATGACGACTCGCCGCTTGCCGTTCATGGCCATACCTCCTCGTCGGTCCTTCCGTGCCGGTCCTTTCGGGCCGGTCCTTCCGTCTACTGGTCGCCGCGCGGCCAGGGCGGTCCCTGGTGCTCGGCCGGCACCGGGCCCAAGCCCATGTACACGAACTTCTGGACGCGCTTCCCCTCGTAGGTCTCCGTCGTGTAGATGTTGCCGTTCGAGTCCGTCGCGATGCTGTGGACGGCGAAGAACTGGCCCGGCTGACGGCCGCCGTCGCCGAAGCTGGTCAGGATCTCGAGCGAGGCGCGGTCCATGATGTAGACCCGCATGTTCTTGCCGTCGGCGACGTACATGTACTTCTGGTCCGCGTCGCGCGAGAAGGCGACGTCCCACGTCGACCCGTCGCCCAGCGTGCGCGGCGCGATCCGCACCTCATCGACGTACGTCCCGTCCGTCTGGAAGACCTGGATGCGGTCGTTGGGACGGTCGCACACGTAGACGAGGCCGTCGAGCGAGGGCTCGGCGCAGTGCACGGGCGTGCGGAACTGCTGGATGAGCGGCGCGTCCGGGTCGTAGGGCGGCGTGGGCGTGTCGTCGGGCGCGTTGCCGTAGGCGCCCCAGTAGCGCTTGAAGGCGCCGGTCGAGGCGTCGAGCACCGCGACGCGGCGGCCGCCGTAGCCGTCCGCGAGGTAGGCCTCGTTGGCCGAGGCGTCGAACGCGAGCTTCGCCACCCGGTTGAAGCGCGTCTCGCTGTGGCTGTCGGCCGCGGGCCCCGCCTCCGGCTCGCCGTAGGAGGCGAGGAACTCGCCGTCGCGCGAGAACTTCAGGATGTGCGTGTCGTTCGGCCCGTTGCCGCCGATCCACAGGTTGTCCATGTGGTCGACGGTGATCCCGTGGTTCGAGCCCGGCCACACGTAATCCTCGGAGGGGCCGCCCCAGGCGTTGACGAGGTTCCCTTCGGGATCGAACTCGAGCACGGGGGGCGCGGCGCGGCAGCAGTCGCCGATCGGCGGGTCGGCGTCGGCCCCGCCCTCGGTGCGCTCGGTGAGGTTGCCCCGGTGCACGATGAAGACGTGGTCGCGCGAGTCGACGCCCACGCCGATCGCCGAGCCGAGCACCCAGTGGTCCGGCAGCGGTTTCGGCCAGAACGGATCGACCTCGAACATCGGCGCCTCGACGCCCTGTCCCTCGCTGGCCTGGGCCCCGTCGTCCATGGCCGCCTGGCCGCACGCCAGCGCGAGGGCGATGCCCGCAACCACGCCGAAGATGAGGGTTCGCCGCTTTCCATTCATGGCCGTCTCTCCTTGCGAATAGTGTAGTGATTCACGCTACCGATGCCGTTCGCGTTCGTCCAGAGATCGGCCGGGGTCGACGGCGCGCGCCGGCCGCGCCATCGTGCGGGCGGACCGGGAACGCTCGAGGAAGTTCGGGGATCGCGGATGAAGCGAGGCCACACACGGCATCCAAGCCGGCGCACGGCGCCCCTGATGGGGTGCGTGCTCGCGCTTTACGGGCTGACGAGTCTGGCCGGGGCGGCGCGGGCGGCGCCGGATCGGGCGGGCGAGGCGGGCGGCGCCTTGCCGCACGAGATTCCGGCGGACGTCACGGTGCAGGCGTTCGTCGTGCCGGAGGGTTCCCGCCTGCGCTTCCTCGTGCGGGCGCCCCTCGAGGCGATGCGGGACATCGAGTTCCCCACGTACGGACTCGGGTACCTGGAACTGGAGGCGGCGGACCCCTTCCTCCGCGATGCCGCGCAACTCTGGCTCGCCGACTACGTGACGTTCTACGAGGAGGACCGGCGCCTGGCCGCGCCCCGCATCGTGGCGACCCGCGTCTCCCTCCCCTCGGACCGGTCCTTCGCCAGCTACGAGACGGCGCTGGCGCACTTCGACGACCCGCCGCTCGACCCCGGGCTGCAGCTTCCGTGGCGCCAGGCGCTGCTCGACGTGCTGCTGGAATACGACATCGAGTCCGACGAATCCCGCTTCTCCATCGACCCCGGCTTCGCGCACCTCGGCCTGCGCACGGTCACGGTGCTGCGCCTGCGGCCGCCGGACCGCCCGGAGCGCGCCTTCCAGTACGTCGGCGACCCGGGCCTCGTGCGGCTCGACCCCCGCTGGCACCAGGCCGCGCTGCGCTTCGTGTCGCTCGGCTTCACGCACATCCTGGACGGGATCGACCACCTCCTCTTCCTCCTCTGTCTCGTCATCCCGCTGCGGACGCTGTGGGGTCTGGTCCCGGTCATCACGTCCTTCACGATCGCGCACTCGATCACGCTCATCGCCTCCGCCTTCGGCATCGCGCCGCGCGCGCTCTGGTTCCCGCCGCTGATCGAGACCCTCATCGCGCTCTCGATCGTCTACATGGCGCTCGAGAACATCGTCGGGGCGAGACCCCGGAAGCGCTGGCTGCTCGCGTTCGGGTTCGGGCTCGTACACGGGTTCGGCTTTTCGTTCGCGCTCAGCGAGTCTCTGCAGTTCGCGGGCGGACACCTGCTCGCCTCCCTGCTCGCCTTCAACGTGGGCGTGGAACTGGGGCAACTCGTCGTGGTCGCGGTCGCCGTGCCGGTGGTCGAAGTGCTGTTCCGCAAGGTGGTGGCGGAGCGGATGGGGACGATCATCGGGTCGGCGCTGCTGGCGCACACGGGCTGGCACTGGATGACGGACCGGGGCTCGGACCTGCTGGCCTACCGCTTCACGTGGCCCGCCTTCGACGGGGCGCTGGGTGCGGCGCTCATGCGGTGGGGGGCGCTGGCGGTGATCGTCGTCGGGGCGGCGTGGGCGATCAGCGGACCCTTCGGCAAGCTGGCCGCCAGAGCGACGGGCGGCGGGAAGGCACCGGCGCGAGCAGCGGCTCGTGCCACGGACGGACGGGATCCGACCTGACCGGCGCGCCGAGGCCCCACGCGTTCCCGCGGGAACGTCCGGGCGCGCTTGCCGGTCCCGCCGGTCGTGTCCATCGTCACCCGTCCGGTACGGATGCGACAGACTGCACCGACAGGAGGACTGGATGCATAGCTTCAGGCGAATGGGACTCGGCGCGGTACTCGCGCTCACGGCGGCCGCCCTGGGCGCCGGCGCGCTCGCGGCGCAGTTGACGGCGCCGAACCCGTACAGGGCCATGGACGGCTGGGGGGAGCTTCCCGACGGACGTTCGTGGGGCGCGACCAGCGCCGTCTACCCGGCCCCGGACGGCGAGCACATCTGGGTGGGCGAGCGCTGCGGCGCGAACCTGTGCGTCGAGAGCGACGTCGACCCGATCCTGCTCTTCGACACCGAGGGGAACGTCGTGCGGAGCTTCGGCTCGGGGCTCATCGCGTGGCCGCACGGGATGTTCGTCGAGGAGGACGGCAGCGTGTGGGTGGCCGACGCGGTGGGATACGCGCCCGTGCCGGATGGCTGGGGACACGTCGTCTACAAGTTCAGCCCCGAGGGCGAGGTCCTGATGGTGCTGGGCGAGAAGGGCGTGGCGGGGGACGGCCCGCATCACTTCAACAAGCCGTCGGACATCCTCATCGCGCCGGACGGCAGCATCTTCGTGGCGGACGGGCACGACGCGGGCGGCAACAACCGCATCGTGAAGTTCGCGCCGGACGGCACCTTCCTCATGGAGTGGGGACGCGCGGGGACGGCGAACGGGGAGTTCCGCGACCCGCACGCGCTCGCCATGGACTCGCAGGGACGCCTCTTCGTCGGCGACCGCGGCAACAGCCGCGTCCAGGTCTTCGACCAGGAGGGGAACCACCTCGAGACGTGGCACCAGTTCGGGCGGCCGAGCGGGCTGTTCATCGACGAGGAGGATGTCCTCTACTCGACGGACTCCGAGTCGAACGCGCGCCGCAACAAGGGATGGCTCCGCGGCATCTACATCGGCGACGCGGCGACCGGCTGGGTGACGACCTTCATCCCGGACCCGGAGCCCAACCAGGACGCGTCCGGGACGAGCGGGGCGGAGGGGATCGCGGTCGACGCGCACGGCAACCTCTACGGGGCCGAGGTCGGGCCCCGACAGATGAGGAAATACATCCGCCGTTAAGGCAGCACCAAGCACGGGAGTCGAAAATGAGACGCACGATCGGTTGCATGGCCCTTCTGTTCGCGTTCGGCGCGAGCGGGGCGGCGGCACAGGACGAGAACGTCAGCTTCTTCATCACCAGTTCGAATCCGGGGGACGGCGCGGATCTCGGCGGTCTCGAGGGGGCGGACGCCTACTGCGCGACGCTGGCCGACGCGGCGGGGCTGCCCGACCGCATGTGGCGGGCCTACCTCAGCACGACGGGCACGGGCGGCGTGAACGCGCGCGACCGGATCGGAGACGGGCCGTGGTTCAACCACGCGGGCACGATGATCGCCCGGGACGTCGAGCACCTGCACAGCAACGGCCCGAACCTGACCAAGGCCACGATCCTCACGGAGAACGGCGATGAGGTGAACGGGCGCGGCGACCAGCCGAACCAGCACGACATCCTCACCGGGACGCTGATGAACGGCATGGCCTCGGGCGCGGACGGCGACACGACGTGCAGCAACTGGACGTCGGGCGGCGAGGGCAGCGCGCTGGTCGGACACCACGACCGCACCGGGGGCGGACAGAACCCGACCTCGTGGAACGAGGCGCACGGGTCGCGGGGCTGCAGCCTCGAGGACCTGCGCGGGACGGGCGGCGACGGGCGCTTCTACTGCTTCGCCATGGACGGGCCGGGCGGCGCGGGGGCGTTCGCGCTGCGGCCGCGGGCGAACTGAGCTCGCCTGACAAACACCTTCTTTGATGTCCTGATCGTCGGCGGCGGGCCGGCGGGCTGCGCGGCCGCGGCTTCGCTGGCGCGGCGCGGGCACGATGTCGCGCTGATCACGCGGCCTGCGCCGCCGGCGAAATGGCTCGCCGAATCCATCCCCGGCTCGGCGCGGAAGCTCCTCGAACGCGTGGGCGCGCTGGACGCCCTGGACGCGGCGGGCCTCGTGCCGAACGAGGGCAACACCGTGTGGTGGGCCGGCGAGCCGCGGCGGGACGAGCGGTTCGGGGCGCCCGAGCGCGGTTTCCATGCGGAGCGGGCGGCGCTGGAGGCCGCCTTCCAGGGGGTGGCGCGCGAGGCGGGGGCGCGCCTGGTGGCGGAGGGGCCGGTGGTGGCGACGGCCGCCGAGCCGGATGGCTGGCGCGTGGGCACCTCGGGCGCGCGCTACCGGGGGCGCTGGGTGCTCGACGCCTCCGGACGGGCCGGGGTGCTCGCCCGGCGCGGGCTCCGGACGCGCGAACGCGGGATCGCCACGCTCGCGCTCGTCGGCCGCTGGACCCCGAACCGCGGCCACGCTCCACCGGACCCCGGCTGTACGCTGATCGAGAGCTACCGCGACGGGTGGGCCTGGTCGGTGCCGACCTCGCCGCGTACCCGCTGCGTCACGGCGATGGTCGACCCGCGCCGCACGCACCTGGCGCGCGAACGGGGCCTCGACGGCATGTGGCGCGCCGAACTGGCCAAGGCGGCGCGGCTCGGGCGGCGCCTCGAGGGCGGCCGGCTGCAAGGGCCCGTGCGGGCATGCCCCGCGTCGCTCTACGGCGCGACCCTGCATGGCCGGCCGGGCCTGCTCCTCGTCGGCGACGCCGGCTCCTTCATCGACCCCCTCTCCTCGTACGGCGTCAAGAAGGCGCTCGCCTCCGCCTGGCTCGCCGCGATCGTGGCGCACACGGGGCTCGAGGACGACGCCATGGCCGGCCCCGCGTGCGAGTTGTACGACGACCGGGAACGCGAGGTGTACCGCACCTACCGGGCGCTGTCCGTCCCCTTCCTCGAGCAGGCCGCGGCCGCGAACGACCACCCCTTCTGGGAGGCCCGGCTCGACGCCGCGCGCGCGGCGGGGGGCGGGATCCGGGAACCGGTGGCCGCGCCCGGAGCGTCTGGAGCGTCCGGGATGCTGGAGCCCGGAGAGCGCTCGCTCGCGGAGGATCGGGCCGAGGCGTTCCTCGGAAGCGAGGAGGTGCGGGCGGCGTACGAGACCATCCGCGCGCTCCCGTCCGTGCGCCTTCGCCCGGCCGCCGGGCTGGAGATCGTCTCGGCCCCCGCCGTGGCCGGAGACCGGATCGCCCTCGAACCCCACCTCGTCTCGGAGCGGCTGCCGGGCGGCGCGCGCTACGTGCGCAACGTCGACCTCCGGCTACTCGTCGAAGTGGCACCAACGCTCGACCAGGTGCCCGACATCTACGAGGCCTACAACCGGCGCGCGGACCCGGCGCCTCTCCCCGACTTCCTCGCCGCCCTCGCGCTCACCGTCGGAGCCGGCTTCCTCGACCTCGCAAGCGACGCCTGACGTCAGCCGCTGACCCCGCGCCGGAGGCGGAAGCTTCACGTTTCCGCGTGCTACGCCAACGCCCGGGACGTTCCCGCGGGAACGCGGACGGATCCTCCCCCCGGCCGCCCGAGCGCCGGCCCGCTCGACCGGCCGGGGCCTCTCCGTTCGGTTGCTATAACTACAAATTATATGTATGATAGGTCGATGGAATTCGAGTGGGACGAGGCCAAGAATCAGGCGAACATCCGCAAGCACGGCATCGGGTTCGACACCGCCAAGCGCATCTTCGAGGGGATCATCGCGACATCGCTCGACCGACGCCGCGACTACGGCGAGGACCGCCGCATCAGCATTGGCCGGGTAGGGCCCGGAGCGCTGATCGTGGTCACCCACACCGAGCGCCGTGGGCGAATCCGTCTGATCTCTGCCCGCCCCGCGTCGAGGAAGGAAAGGAGAGTCTACCATGAGCGGACGCTACGATAAGCCGCTCACGCCCGAGCAGATTGCGGCGGTGAAGGACGAGAGCATCGACTTCAGCGACATCCCGGAACTGGACGAAGGGTTCTGGGAGCGAGCCGAGCTTGTCGAGCCCGATCTCACCGACCAGATCACCATGCGCGTCAAACGCTCCGTGCTGGCCTATTTCAAGGCTCCGGGGAAGGGCTACCAGACGCGAATGAACCGCGTGCTCGAGAGCTACGTGCGGCACAGGACCGGGGGATCGGCCGACACCGGGGAGAGTGCGGGCCCCTGACCGGCGCGGACGGTAGCATCTGATCTTGCGAAGCCCGAACGCAGGACCATAACATCGCTGGCAGCAATGAGTTTTGGCTGGGGCCTCTCCGGCCCTGTTATTGGGGTCCCCGCGTTGAGCGGGGCCCCATTTTATTTCGACCTTCCGGGGACGTTCCCGCGGGAACGCGGACGAGTCCTCCCCCGGCCGCCCGAGTCGCCGACCATGTGAGGGGAGCATGGGGTGAGTCGACAGAATGACGATGGTGTCGTCAATTTGCCGCGCATTATGACGACGCTGACGCGCCTGCACCCGCAACAGGGGCTGGAGCAGGCCGTCCGCCGACCCTGAAGAAGGCCTCTTCCGTTCGGTTGTGAGAGCTACGTGCGGCACAGGACGGGAGAATCCGCCGACACCGGGAAGGGTGCGGGCCGCTGACCCTGGGTGGGCGAAAAAAAAGCGGCCGGGCGAGCTGATCAGCTCAGCGGACCGCCGGGGCAGCCCTCCCAACCGCACCTCGATTCTCGGTATGACTCCGGTGGTTGTCAAGCTTCCGCGGGGCCCCATCCGCCCCCATGTCGCCGGGCTACGGGATCATTGGGGGGTTGAGGGGTCGGGGGTGG